>PGXI01000005.1 GCA_002839125.1 Tenericutes bacterium HGW-Tenericutes-5 | reverse complement strand
ACTGTGCCTAAAGGTTTATCCATAATAACTGACAGTTCCTTATGAGTCAACCCTTCTAAAACATGAAGCAAAAAGATATTCAACTCATCTTTATCTAATATGCTTAAAGCCTTATCAATCATTTCTCTTCTTTCGGTTTTTATCTCAACATGATCATAATACGAAAAACTACTGAAATCATCCACTTTGGTGATTTTTTTTCTTTTATTATACTCATTTATTGCGAGATTCTTACCAATTGTTATTAGATAAGATAAAACGTTTTTTACCTTATACTCTTCCAACTTCTCTAAAAACTTCAAATAAGTATCCTGAACGATATCTTCAGCTAAAGATTTATCACGAATTATCGGCAAAACCACAAAGAAGATTTGGCGATAACTACCATTATAAAGTTGTTTAAAAGCATCTTCATCGCCTAGCTTCAGTCGCTTGACCAATTCATTCAAATTCGTTCTCAATTCTGTTCACCTCTAGATGATATTTTATCACATTGAAAACATTTATTTAACTGGTCATTAATATAAACAATTAAACAAATGATTTACTTGGTAAAAAAAAGCAAAACCTTAATAGTTTTGCTTGCGTATTTTTCCGTCTCGCTTATGAATGACAATTGTTGTATCTTGATTAAGTGCTTTAATTGTTGCCCAAGCAATCGCTTCTGCTTGAGTTTCAAGCACTCTTAGGGTTTTATCTGAACCTTCTCTTTTAACATACCACTTATTATCATCTTTGCGATATAAGACATGATACTTTCCTAATTCTTTCGGTTCTTCTTTATTTTCTTCTTTTAAAAGACGTTCTTGTTCTTTTTTATCTTCCATCTCTTCTTCAAGCGTCTCTAAGGAATCCTCAGGGATTAACATCTTTTCTTCCTCTGGAGATAATTCCTCAGGAATTTCGATATCATCAACTAAAACATCTTCCGGTTTAATAACTTCTTTAACAATTTCTGTCTTTACTTCTTCGCTTATTTCTTCTTTTTCTTCTTCAGCGTTTTCTTCAAGTTTAACTTCTCGAACTTTTTCTTGAACTAAGGTTTCTTCATTATTTAAAACCGGTTCAGGAGCTTTATAAGGTTTGATTTCAACTGGATCTTCAATAACTTCATTTTCATCTTCTTCGAGTTTTGTAACTCCGATTTCTTTTTTTCCAGCTCGATTTCGAGGCGCGAAGAAAACAAAATAAACGATCACAATCGCTACGATGATACCGATAAAAATAAGTAGTGTTGGTAATAATTGATCAATAAATGCTAAAAACATACTTACCTCCTAAAATAGTTTCAGTTGTGTAAAAGCGTCATCTCGGTAAATGTCGATGATATCTTTCATCGCATATTTTATTTTGCTCTTTTTACTGTTAAAGACCAAAATCTTCTTTAATTCAGCTAAATTATCGCTTTCCCAACTATTCTTTTGTCCGAACTTATCAAACATGAAATTTCGAAGCTCTGGTTTCTCAGTTTCTATTATATCATAAAAGTTTTTTAATTTGAAACTATCAAAGTAAACTGTAAAACTTGGATAGATGAAATCAACATTTAAACTATCACACTTTTCAATTATCTTTTCTAGTTCCATTGTCTCATCGTTAATCTTGGGAATTAACGGTTTAAAGATTACCCCAACATTTAAACCAGCATCTTTTAGTTTATGAATAAGTTTCGTCATCGCTTCCATATTGCAGGTTTTATCAAAAAAACTCATATCGATATTGGAATAGGAATGAACAGGAATTGCGATTATTAATGGTAACTTCTTAGAAAATTCTTTTAAAGCGTCTAAATCATTCAATATTTTCTCAGAATTAGTCTCGATAAACAAACCTAAAGTGCGAAACTGTAAATCTTTTAAAATAAAATCAATTGTCTCTAAATCTTGATAAATATCCGGATTTTGAAAGAAACCAATGATCTTACCTGGTTCAATATCAAAAAGAGCATTGCGAAAAAGCTGATATTTCATTTCGTTGAATTTAACTATTTCATTTTGATAATTCATTAGAGGGTCAATGGAGCTGGCAAAATATTTGAAGCTCTCTTTAGAACCATCATAAACATTGGCGAAATAGTCAACGCCAAAGAATTTTGTTCGATTCTTATTTATAATTACAACTTTAAAACTATTCATAAGCTAAAATACCCTCTAGAAACGCCATAAAATAATCATCATCACCACAAAAAGAATGATCAACCAATAATTACATATATTAAAACTGATCTTTCTTTTACTCTCCTGGGTCTCTATTCCTTTCATTATATTCTTTAGTCTAGCTTCTTCAATACCATTAAACTTTAAGATGAATCGATATTTTTTACTATAAGAATATAACTTAATATCAACTTCATTTAACATTAAGTAATACTTAATTCGGTGATATGTAAGTTTATCAGCGTTTAAAATAAAGAAATATCTTATCTTCTTTCTTCTGAAGTATAGATGTAGTGCAATAAATAAAACCGCTATTATTCCCAGCAAAATCAAAAATACAACGTTATATTCAATATCGATATAATATATCAATACAACTAAACCGAAAAATAACAACAAGAAAAAGAATAAATCATTATAGACATGATATTTAAAAATACTATTAACCACCAAATAAAGAATAGCGGCGGATATGATAATCTTAACTACTAAATTGAAATCTGGCATAAAAATCCTCTCTTTTCTTTATATAAATGGTTTAACAAGTGCCATAAGCTCGTTGATGCTTAATTCTTCAGTCACCTTTAAAACAGGGCATTTAACCCCTTCAAGCCATAAAAGATGCTGCTTCCTAGATCTGATATATTCTGGGTTTGTCTCATAGTTGCTAACCCACTCTAAAAAGTCCATGTGTTTTTGATAAAGGTCGCCTCCAGGCAAAACTCTTTTACCAAATCTTTCTCTTTCTCTTATTTCAATCCGCTTAATTCTGGTTTCAATATCTAAATTGATAAAAACAAAAAGATTAATATCTTTTTTAATATCATCGCCGAAACCGACCAATGATCCAGATATTACAACTTTATTCTTACCCAATAGCTCTTTTAAAAGATATTCTCTAGCTTTTATGTCACTTCGTCTTGAAGTAAAAGGAGGATCAGTTTTCTCCCATAATACATCGTCAACGTCAATATGATAATAGTCATACTTATTAGATATTTCCTTGGCTAAAGTTGTAGAACCTGAACCACTTGAGCCAAAGATGTTTATTAAATTCGTCATTTTCACTTACCTATTTAGCAAACATAATTTTTTCTGAGTTAAACATTTTATTCAAAACTGCAACAAATATCGCAAGATAAACTACATTAGAGGCTACAGTAATTAAAGTATACATCAAAGCATTAGGAGAAAATGTCATTATTGCTCTTAAGCTTTCAACACTATTAAGTATTGGCATAAAAAATCTATAGATACTTGGATCTTGATTGTTGCTGAAAGAACTTGTTATCGACACCAAAATTGTTAAGATATAAACCGGTGTGATATAAGATCCTGCCTCTTTGACACTTTTAGCGAAAGCGGAAAGAATTGAAATAATCCCGATAATCACAAAGATTGTTGAGAATAAAACTAAAAAGATTAACAAGTAATCATTAAAACCATAAATTGCCATATTAGCATCTAGCTGGTTAATTAATTTTGGTAAGCTTAAAATAATCCCTAAAAATGAGGAAACAGCCGATAATAGCGATAAAACAGATAGACTCAAAATCTTACCCATCGCTAATTCTTTACGCTTAATCGGCGTTATTAGAATCGTCGCAATCGTACCTCTTTCCTTCTCCCCAGCAATAGCTTCAGGTCCAATACTCATTGCTCCTGAGAATAAAAACATTATGATTAACATAGGCATCAATTGACTTAGCACTGTACCCATTAATTGGTTTTCATCAAGTTCAGTTTGACTTTGATTAATCATAAAATATGTTGTATCACCATGAAGTTCATAACTTAAAGCTTCTTGATAAGCAATCAAATAATTCAAGAAACGATTATTGATGTTACTTGATTCCAACTGGTTAGGATTAGAGTAGACTTCAACTACTGGTTTTACACCAGTTCCATCATAGTTTTCAATTCCTTCAGGAAAAACTATAACCATCGTCCATTCTTCATTATCAATTTTTTCCTTATATTCATCTACTTCAGTTAAGCCGATTGCAGTAATATTTAAAAAGTCCATATCTTCCAAAGATTCATAAATTGCTCGAAAATCTTCTTGAGGATTCACAACAGCTATATCACTAATCACTTCAGTTTGATTATTAATCATCGTTCCCATAACGCTATAAATCATATAGATTAATAACCCTGGTAATAAAATAACCATCAATACCAATCTTTTGTCTTTAATAACGCGGTCCCATTCCTTTTTAAAAACCGTTAGGATATTTTTCATATATTACCCTCCGTTTCTACCAAAGCAAAGAACCTTTCTTCAAGCGTCTGATCTTTAATTA
The DNA here is from genome assembly GCA_002839125.1 of Tenericutes bacterium HGW-Tenericutes-5. GTDB lineage: Bacteria > Bacillota_I > Bacilli_A > Izemoplasmatales > Hujiaoplasmataceae > UBA2289. Next base: position 21,981 of record PGXI01000005.1, on the reverse strand, counting down.
AATTACTGACTGAATCAGTTAATTTTAGTTTACCATTCAAGATAATGCCTACTCGATCACAAATCTTTTCAACTAAAGAAAAGATGTGTGTAGAGACAATTATTGTTTTTCCTGCTGCTTTTAATTCTAGTAAAAAGTCAGTTACAACCTTCGCTGTTAATACATCTAAGCCATTAGTCGGCTCATCAAAGATAATGATATCAGGATCGTGGACAATTGAAATCACCAATTGCACCTTCTGTTTCATACCGCTTGATAACTCGGCGATTTTAACCTCTTTAAAATCATCAATGCCAAACTTAGCAAACATCTTTGTCTTTCTTTCATTTGAAACATCACTTGGAATATTATGTAACTTCGAAAAAAAGTCATATAAATAATTCGGTGTGAAAAAATCTTCTAACTTTAATTCACTAGTTAAAAATCCAATCTTGCTTCTAACAATATTTGGCTCATTTATAACGGAATGATCATTGATAAAGATATCACCCTTATCGGGTTTAATCAGTGTTGAAATACACCTTAGTGTTGTAGTTTTACCAGCCCCATTTGGCCCTAGCAATCCATATATTTCACCTCTATAAGCAACAAAACTTAAATCGTCAACTGCAGTTTTATACTTATTATTAGTTTTGTCAATTCGCATCTGTTTCTTTGATAATGTAAAAGTTTTAGAGATATTCTCGACTCTAATTGTTTCTAGCATATTTACCCCTTAATTTTTAGACATTCTTACTCTATTATAATATACCAAAAAAGTACTTTATTTGCAAATGTAAACCAAGAAAAAAAAGTCTATTTCTAGACTTTAATTTCATTTTTTAAAATATGCGTTTATTTGCTTAAAGCTTTTTCAGCTTGTTTACAAAGATCAGCGAATCCTTTTGGATCGGTAATAGCGATATCAGCTAAAACCTTACGGTTTACTTCGATATTAGCTAATTTTAATCCATTGATTAATCTTGAATAACTCATTTCATTCAATCTAGCTGCTGCATTAATTCTAGTAATCCATAATTTACGGAAATCTCTTTTTCTTCTTCTACGGTCTCTATATGCATATTTGAATGAATGCATTACTTGTTCTTTAGCAGTCTTAAATAAAACGTGCTTAGAACCAAAGTAACCTTTTGCTAATTTAATAATTTTTTTACGTCTGTTTCTAGTTACGAAACTACCTTTAACTCTTGGCATCTTCTCTCATCCTTCCTTCGCTTACAAGTATGGAACCATATGTTTGATTCTTTTTTCGTCTGATTTTGAAACGATTTCTACATTTCTTGATTGACGATTTTGTTTTGGTGATTTATGGCTCATCAAATGGCCCTGAAAAGTTGATGGTCTAGATAGTTTTCCAGATCCAGTTCTTTTTAATCTTTTCTTTGTACCTGAGTGTGATTTCATTTTTGGCATAATTAACTCTCTCCTTTAGTCTTATTTTTTTACTGGTGTTAATAACATTGACAGAAATCTTCCGTCATGGCTTATTTTATTTTCTAACTCGCCAACTTCAGTTAAACCTTCCGCAAAGCGTGTCAAAACATTCTTACCTTGCTCAATTAGAGCTGAATTAGCTCTGTATGGTAAACGTACGGATACTTTTAATTTATTCTCTTTAGAAAGGAATTTATGAGCATTTTTAAGCTTTGTCTCAAAGTCATGCGTGTCAATAACAGCTGTCATTCTGATCTCTTTGAGTTCGACAACTTTTTGATGCTTCTTTGCTTCTCGAGCTTTTCTTTGTTGTTCGTAACGGAATTTGCTGTAATCCATCAGTTTGCATACTGGTGGTTTAGCGCCTGGCGCAACGCACACCAAATCATAACCCTGTTCCTTAGCGATTCGATTCGCTTCTGCTGCAGTTTTCTCTCCAAACTGGAATCCATCTGCACCAATAACTAAAACAGTTTTAAAACGAATTTCTTCATTGACTAAATTAGTATCTTTTTTTACCGGTTTTTGATTGTTATATAAAATATTAAAACACCTCCAAGGTATAAAAAAATGAGTACCAATAGGTACCCACTTCGCATGTAATAATTAATTATTATAAGCATTGACCTATCGACATGTATCAATCAGGTGAAGAGTGGGTACTCTTACTTTCTTTTTTAAACCGTTAATGATTATAATACATTTGACTAATATTGTCAACTATTATTTCTTAATCTTTTTAACGGGTTTTCTGATATAGTTTTCTTTATTGACCTGATAAGCTCTAGCAATTGCTAGCGAACCCTTAGGTACATTCTTGTCCAATGTCGAACCAGCCGCGATCATTGCATTATCATCAATTTTAATCGGAGCGATAAGATTTGAATTACAGCCGACAAAAACATCATTACCAATAATTGTTTTATACTTGTTGACACCATCATAATTAACGGTTATTGATCCACAACCAAAGTTAACATTATTACCAATTTCCGCATCACCAATATAGGCTAAATGCGAAGCTTTAAATTCATTTCCTGTTACTGACTTCTTAACTTCTACAAAGTTACCAATACGGTTACTTTCGCCAATAATTGCGCCATCTCTTAAGTGAGCAAATGGCCCAACTTTGGAATGATTCTTGATTTCAGAGTTATAGACAAGCGAATGTTTACAAGTAACTCCTTCACCAATAATCGAATTATGTATTTCTGTATTTGGCCCAATAGTTGAACCTCTTTTAATAATAGAGTTACCAGTTATATAAGTGTTTGGATGAATTGTAACATTTTCTTCAATAACAACATTTTGTCCGATAGTAATTGTATCAGGATTAATCATTGCTACGCCTTTAATCATCAACTCTTTATTGATATTATATCTTAAAATATTCTCAGCTTTACTTAAAGTATATAAATCATTTACACCCATAGCTTTATGAGAATTCTTCAGTAAATAAGTCCCAACTAACTTCAATTCATCTTTTAAGATTTTCACGATGTCAGTTAGGTAGTATTCATTCTTAGCATTCTTATTTTTGATTTTCATTAATGCCGGTATTAAAAATCGGTTATCTATAATATATATCCCGGTATTAATTTCTTTTATCTTCTTTTCATCTTTACTAGCATCATTTTCTTCAACGATTGAATTCAAATAACCTGCTTCATCCCTAATAATTCGGCCATAGCCAAAAGGTTCTTCGAGTATTGTACTCACGACTGTTAAATCATGTCTGAACTCATTATGTTCCTCAATCGCTTCTTTAATGACAGAGGCATCAATCAAGGGCATATCTCCAGGCAAAATAATTGTATAACCGTCCATATCTTTGATATAATCTTTAGCCGCTAAAACTGCGTGTCCTGTGCCTAATTGTTCTTCTTGAACGGCATATTTCACTGTTGAATTTAATATTTCTTGTAATACTTCTTTCTTATGTCCCACAACAGTAATTAACTCATCAATTACTGTCGATTTATAAAGATGTTCAACGATGTAAGCAATCATTGGCTTCTTTAACAACGGATAAGCACACTTAGGCAAATCCGTTTTCATTCTAGTACCCTTCCCAGCAGCTAGAATAATCGCATATCTTCTCATAAAAGCCTCCCAAAAGATTCTATTATTAATACTTACCGTTTAGATTCAATTATTTCTACCAAATCTTTACTTATTTTTTCTACTAATTCATTTGTTGGTGCGGATACAGAAACTCTAATCAAAGGCTCTGTACCACTTGCTCTAACTAAAACCTTACCATCATTACCTAAAATGTCTTTATAAGTTTTTACTTTACTAATAACCTCTAAATCATTAACGATATCTTTATTAATGTTTTTGATATTGATTAAAATATCCGGATAATATGTAACTTCCTTCTTTAGAACCGATAACTTAGTTTGATAATGATTTAATATCTTTAAAAGAAACCAAGCATTTAAAACACCATCTCCACTTTTAAACAAAGTTTTATTGATAATGTGACCGGAGTTCTCTCCACCTAAGACACCTTGTTCTTCAGCTAAAGCTTTAAAGATATATTTGTCACCAACGTCGGTTTGAACAACTCTAATACCTAATTTTTCAAGCGCTTTAATTATACCTAAATTACTCATCTTTGACAAGACAACTACATCATTGTTTAACAGATTCATTTCTTTTAAGTATTTAGCCATAAGATAGATTAATAAATCACCGTCAATAATCTCGCCTAAATCATCTACTACTAAAACTCTATCGCCATCACCGTCAAAGGCAAATCCTAAGTCGAGACTATTTCTAATTACCAATTCTTGTAAAGCCCTTAAATATGTTGAACCACAGTTAAGATTTATATTTTCTCCGTTTGGTACATTGCCAATTAAGTGATAATCATCCAGAAAACTTCCTAAAGCTTTTATAGCTGAAGTCGTTGTAGCCCCATTAGCTAAATCTAATCCAACCTTCAAACTTCGATTAATCTTAAAAGGCTGATAATTTTCAAAATACTTGTCAATAATAGAAGTATCTTCAAACTCTTTTCCTAAAACTATTCCTGTTAAATCAATATCTTCATCAATAACCTTTTCGATTGATTCTTCCATATCAGAAGTGGATTTTTCACCTCGATTAAAGATTTTAATTCCGTTATCCTGATAAGGATTATGACTTGCTGTAACCATTATTGCCAGCGATTCATTAACAACCGATGCAAAAGCTAAAATTGGTGTCGCATAGACACCAAGATCGCATACATCAATACCGGCCATTAAAGCCCCTTTTTTAATGTTTTCAACTATCATAGCACCAGAAACTCTTGTATCTCTAGCGATATAGATTTTGTCTGTTATATTTTTAAAAAGGTAAAGACTTTTTCCAACTCTTAAACTCATTTCACTGCTTATAAAACTAATAGCTTTACCTCTAATACCGTCAGTTCCAAAATATTTCAAACTAAATCACCTACTCTACTGTTACTGATTTAGCCAAATTTCTTGGTTTATCAATATCAAGATTAAGTTCCTTAGCCTTATAATAAGCGATCAACTGTGTAGGAACAACACTTAAAAGTGGTGCTAACATTTGGTGAACATCAGAAAGAATAATATCATCAGAATTATCCGCAACACTCTCTAAAGAAATGATTATGGTTGTGGCACCTCTAGCCTTAACTTCATGAACATTGCTTCTAGTATTATGACTAGTATTCTTTTGAGTGATAATCGCAATAACTGGAACATCCTTTTCAATTAAAGCAATAGTTCCATGTTTTAACTCTCCTGCTGCAAAACCTTCGGTTTGAATATAAGATATTTCTTTTAACTTTAAAGCTGCTTCTAAGGAAGTATAATAATCAATGCCTCTACCAATATAGAAACAATTTCTCTTCTTAAGTTTTCTTGTGACTAAACCTTCGATATATTCCTTTTGATCAATCAAACTTTCCATTGCAATTGAAACTCGGGAAAGTTCAAAGCCTAAATCAAAGCTCTTCTCCTTAGCTAAACTGTAGGCAAGAATAGCTAAAACCGTTACTTGAGCTACATAAGCTTTAGTAGAAGCCACTGCAATCTCTGGTCCAGCAAAGATTTCTAAACGCATATCAGCTTCTCTAGCTAGGGTTGAAGTAATAACGTTTGTTATTGTTAAACTTGGATATCCCATCTGTCTGATATTTACTAGACAAGCTCTTAAATCAGCGGTTTCACCGCTCTGAGATATCAAGATGAAAATTCCATCTTTCTCAAGCAAAGGCTGATTATATGCAAACTCGCTAGCGATAAATACTTCTGTTGGAATCTTAGTTAAATTTTCAAAATAATACTTACCAATGAATCCTGCATGTATCGAAGTTCCAGCTGCAATAATATAAATTCTTTTCTTATTTATAAACTTCGCTTTGACTTCATCACTGATTTTAAGCTTGCCATCAACCATATATTTAGCTAATATTCGTCTGATAACAGCTGGTTGTTCCGAGATTTCTTTTAACATAAAATGCTCATAACCACCCTTATCAATTTCATTATCCGCTAAATCCATCTTATGTTGATCCAACTTAACTTTTTTTCCAATAATGTCATAAGCTTGAAAATCCGGTTTACCATTAGTCTTTGCAACTATAAATGTTTTATCTTCAATTAAGTAATAATATTCTGAATTACCTACCAAAGCCATTAAATCTGACCCAAACGTTATACCTTTGTCACTAGAACCAATTAAAAGCGGACTCTTATTCTTAGCCGCATAAATCTTATTAACTTCTTCATTATCCATTATTAATAAAGCATAAGAACCTTCTAATAAAGAAAGTGTCTTTCTAACCGCTTCTTCAGCCGACATTGTCTGAGAAAACTTTTCAACTAAATTCGCAATAACTTCAGTATCAGTCTCACTAATTAGTTTAACTCCCTCTAAATATCTCGCTATAAGCTCTAAATAATTATCAATAACACCGTTATGAACAACGATGAATCTTTTAGAACTTGATGAATGTGGGTGGGAATTAACTTGGTTTGGTTCACCATGGGTTGCCCATCTAGTGTGACCAATTCCTACTTTGTTTTCTACGTTATAATCAAAACTATTTATTAATAAATCAACCCTGCCAACTGTCTTATAGGTTGTAAATTCCTTCTTGCTTGAATCTAAAAAACTGATTCCACATGAATCATAACCACGATATTCTAACTTCTTAAGTCCATTCAAAATTACATCGGTAGCTCTTAAGTCACCAATATAACCAACTATTCCGCACATATATTCCCCTCCTAGACATAAAAACATTATAGCAAAAAAAATGAACAATTTCAATTCAATTATTTGTCACTAACAAAAAACTAGGAGTTGAACTTTAAAAATCTTTCAATGAATTAACCATGATAATAATTACTTGCATACAAAGAAAAATTAAAATATAAATGTATAGGTCTTGATAAAATATCAATTTGTCTTCAATTAAAAAAATTGGAAAAAATTTCAAAATTAGTTCTTGAAAATCACTATTTAAACTTTTAAAGTCGTAGATGGTCTTTAAATACCAAAAAAGAACTATGGGTAAGCTTACTAAAACGAAGTGATTGATAAAACTAAGTAAGAATAGTGAAACGCAAGAAAAATAGATGCTAATAAAAAATACCGATATAAGGCCTTTTAATACGAAATCAACATCTAGATTATATGGTGTAAGAACATTTGTATATAACAGAATGAATATCCCAACTAAACTAGTATATAACAAACTAAAGATCACAGTAACAATGCTTCTAGCACAAAAAAATCGTAATCTATCAAAATTATTATTACAAGTATAACATACTAAAAAATCATTATTCTTCGATCCTAAATGTGCTGCTACAAAAATAGCGAAAATAACACTAACGATTTCAATAATCAATAAACTTTCTCTATAATATTCAAATTGATACTCATTAATGAACGCATCGAGATAATTATAGCCAAGATCAATGTTTGAAGTAATGATTATCCCTATAAAAGAACCTATAATCAGTAGTGCAAAACATAAACTAAAAAGTTTAGAAAACAGATAATTAAACTGTAGTTTTATATAGTTAATCATTTAATCATCCCATTTTCTAACTCGATGATTCTTTTAGATCTTGTTTTAAACTTATTAGGGTTATGCGTTGATATGATTACTAAATGCGTTTTTGCTAGTTTGTTTAAGTAACTAATCAGTTTCTTCTCGCTTTCAAAATCAAGCGCTGTTAATGGCTCATCAAGCATAATTATCTTTGGTTCATTAATTAGAGCTTGAATTAAATTTACCTTTTGCTTCATCCCATTGCTCAAAGTTTTAATTAACTTATGACGGTACTTCTCTAAATTAAAGAACCGATAAAAATCAATCGTACTTTCTCTTATTTCATATCTGCTTACGCCCTTGATTCTTCCGATATTATATAAAAACTCTTCGACAGTCATAAAATCAGGCATGATATAATTCTCAGGCGCATAGCCAATTCTAAATTTTCTTCTTTCGATAGCACCATGATATCTTACTAACCTCATGATACATTTTAGAAGCGTTGATTTTCCTGAACCATTCTTACCTACAATCAAATTGATATCACCACTATTAAGCTCAATAGATAAGTCAAATATCCCCTTATCCTTACTATAAGCCTTAGTTAGATTCTTGATATTGATAGATATAGGAGTTGATATGTCCCACATATTCATTAAAATTCACCGTCTCATTCAAGAATAAATAATCATCAATATTAAGTCTATAAGTCTTACCGTTATAACTATACTCAATAAAAAGCGGAAATCTAAAAAGCTTTTCAAAACTATCAAGATAAATTATGGGAAAAACGTAATATCCTTCATCATTTATAATAACTGTAGTTTTTTCTAATTTTAAACTACTATAATTATTAATTAATTCACTAATTTTACCTGAAGGTTTAGTTTCACTATAATAATAATCTTTTAAGTTAAAGCCAATTTTAAGGTTATTTGTATAAATATCATTTACAATAATTTCACCATTGGTCAGATTATTGAATTTTATCATAACTCCAGCTAAATACTCATTCCCTTCAACAAGTTCTGTAATCCCTGAAAGGCTCACATAATCTAAATAATTATCTACTTCAATACTTGAAAATGTTAGATATAGATCACCTACTGATACACTTAAATCAACAGAATTGATATAACTGATATCTAAGAATGCATCTTCAATAACCAATTCAAGTTCCTGCATATTTATAGTCTCAAATTCAACTTCAATAAGATATTGAAAATACATTTCATCTTGATATTGCAAATTACTGTCAACTTCAGTAAAACTTATTAAATCTAGACTAATTTCTGTATCGTAATTTCTTAAGGCAATACTAGTAATATTATTTTTATCAACTAAAAAGTTACTGTTGTCATTAAAAAATATGCTGAAGGTCAACTTTTCTGAATCTGTCATTAAACGAGAATAATCTAAATCCACAGTAAAATACTTTATTGTACTCTTCTTCTCATCAATGACAAATATCAAAACCGTACCTACCACAATATACAAGACAACAACTAAAAGAATCACCCTTTTCATCTAAATTCTTTCCTTAACGATTTCATAGTATTCAGTCTTTACTGTAAATGTTTCCCAACCGCCACTTTTAGTGTTTATCCAGAAGAAATAATACTTACCTACACCATTGTTGACTTCTCCTGTTCCCTTAGTTAAAATCTTAACATAAGTCTTAGGATCAACAATAATCTCAAATTCATACTTCTCCTTATTTGTCGTCAGTTTTGAATAAGAAATACTAGCCTTTATATCAGCATCAACTTTCCCTTTAAATTTCTTAACATCTCCTTTTACCTCTAACTTAATTCCTCCAGTAGCTGAGATTTGATAATTAGTTTCTTCTTTTGTCTCTAAACTAATGTTATGTTTGATTGATGAATACCCATTATTTGATATCTTTAGTTTCGTCTCAGAAACAAACTCAACATTCTCATTAGCATGCACAACATTAATCTTCCAGCCAATAAATTTCTTCTTACTCAAATCTTTGTAATAATCCTTATAGTTCTCCTCAGTAAAGTTTTTAAGTAAAAAGGCTTCATCGCTATCAAAAACAATCTCTTGATAGTTTTTGTAATCTTCTGATCTTACCAAGCTTACTCCAAAACTAATTAAACTAAAGCAAAATAAAACAAAAATAAATCTTTTCATAAAAAAAACCTCCTCTTTTATTTAAATGTTACTCAAGAGGGGGTTAATTTCTTTTAATTTATTGGATTTTCTTTAAAGTACTTCATCGCATCTTCATAACCCATATTAAATCTTTTTAATGCTTGATCAGAATCGAAGTTCAATAAACCGCCTAAAGACTTCCAACTTCTAATTTCATAAAGATTTATTCCTGGAAAACGATTCTTATTAATAAAAAATATTCTGTGAAGATGAATGACAATAACCGTGTCGCAGCCAGCGTCAACTAAAGGTTTTACGGGAACGTTATCAAATAATCCGCCATCAAAAACCTGTTGTCCCTCAAGCGATACTGAAGGGAATACGAACGGGATGGAACATGAAGCTAGGATTTGCGTTGTTATGTCTTTTTTATCTTGTTCATGAAGCGGTGAATAAATAACCTGGGAATCATTTCTAAGATAATGTCTAAATGATGCTTTTAAGAGCCCCATAGCACCTTCATTGTCCATTCCAGCTGGTGATAGCGTCACAAAAACTTTCTTTTGTCTTAACTTATCCAGATCCAAATTATCTTCTAATAATTGTTCCAAAGCTTTTATTTCATAAATACCCTTATTAACGACTTCCATCTTTCGTTCTCGAAGCATTTTAAATATTGAAGTATCTTTATTAAAATCGCTAGCAGGGTAGTTAATCCACAAATCCTTCATTTCATCGACAGTTTTACATGCTAAAAGACTAGCATTTACAGAACCGATTGAAGTTCCACTAATCGCATAGACTTTCTCTAATATCCCTAATTCTTCCAAAGCTTTTAAACATCCGACTTGATAAGCACCTCTAGCACCACCACCGGACAAACATAATCCCAATCTTCTCATACTACTCTCTTCTTAATAATTCATCTTTTTTTGATTCTGATAAACTTCCTTTATAGTTCCGCCGCCAAGACATACTTCAGAGTCATAAAATACACAAGCTTGTCCAGGAGTCATGGCTCTAACAGGCTTATTACAGATAACTTCGATAAGATTATCATCCAGCCATTTAATTAATACTGTATTATCTTCCTGACGGTACCTAAACTTTGCTTTACATTCAATAACACCAGTGAACTTCTTTGGGGAGATCCAATTTATATCCTCAACTATTACTCTATTTGCAAACAAATACGGGTTGTTCAATCCTTGACCCGCTAATAAAACATTCCTTTGCAAATCTTTGCCAATCACAAACCAAGGTGCGTTTTTAAACCGGTTATCTCCACCGATATTAAGTCCTTTTCTTTGACCAATTGTATAATACATCAACCCATCGTGATGACCTATAACATTGCCGTTAAGTGTTTGGATTTCGCCAGGCTTAGAGAAAATATAATTCTTCAAAAAATTCTTGAAATCGCGTTCACCTATAAAACAAATTCCTGTGGAATCCTTCTTCTTAGCAGTTGGTAAATTTTCTTCAATTGCGATTTTTCTAACCTCAATTTTGCTTAATTCCCCAACTGGAAACAAACTTTTAGAAAGTTGTTCCTGAGACAATTGTGACAAGAAATAACTTTGATCTTTATTATTATCTTTACCCTTAAGTAAGAAAAACTCACCATTTTCTTCCTTTACTCTAGCATAATGACCATATGCAAAGTAATCAGCGCCTAAAGATTTAGCCACTTCTTGAAAACCAGCGAATTTAACATATTTATTACATAATATATCGGGATTTGGAGTTCGATTCTTCTTATATTCTTCGATGAAATAAGTAAAAACATAATCCCAATACTCTTTAATAAAATCATGGCGATGAAGTTCGATACCTAAATGCTCAGCTACTTTCAAAGCATCTAAATAATCCTGTTCCTGAGGACAAATATCATCGGTTAAACTTGGATTACCTAAAATATCATTATTAGCCGCTGAATCCCAATTTCTCATAAATAGTCCAACAACGTCATAGCCTTGCTTTTTAAGCAAATATGCACTAACTGCACTATCTACGCCACCGCTTAAGCCAACCACAACTCTTTTCATGATGACCTCTTCACGTCTGACGGAAGTCTAAAGTCACTTCTTGGCGATAGTGCAAAATCAAATACCTTCGGTGAATCAGGGCTAGCAGTACGCTTAAATGCTTGCTGGAAGAAACGTTTAAAGAAGTTATCGGTATAAGCATTAGCCTCGTTTTCACTTAATCCAAAAGCAATATATAATAAATACTTAATTCTCTCTGCTGTATCACCAGCAACCATATAACGATAGAGAATAAAGTCATTAATTTCATATTTGCCAATGATATCTTCCGTTTCTTGTGAACTCTTTAACTCCGGTGTAATCGGAGTATCAATAATATCATAGATAATTGCTTTCAAATCACTATCAATATACTTATAATCGGCATAAGCTTTAAGCATATATCTAACAACAGTTTTTGGAACACCACCATTGACATTATACATTGACATTTGATCGCCGTTATAAGTTGACCATCCTAAAGCTATCTCTGACAAATCACCAGTACCTAAAACTAAACCATTAAGTTTATTCGCTAAATTCATTAAAACCATCGTTCTAGCTCTAGCTTGCGTATTTTCATATGTTGTATCCTGAATAGTTTTATCATGTTTAATAAGCTCTAAATGATCTAAAATATGTTCTTTTAAATCAATCTCTTCATAGGTAACACCCAAAAGTCTCATCAACTCAATAGCATTCTTGTTAGTACGTTCTGAAGTATGAAGTCCTGGTAATGTATAAGCATGAATATTCTTCTTGTCAAGTCCTAAATATCCAAATGCGCCAACCGCCACAAGTAAAGCTAACGTTGAATCCAAACCGCCACTTACACCAATTACTAAACTTTCAATATTAGTATGAACCAATCTTTTAGCTAAACCAAACTCTTGAATCGACCTGATTCTATTAAAATTATCTTTATGATTCTTCTTAGGAACGAAAGGGAATTTATCCCAAACTTCCGCAAACTTAAAATTCTCTATTTTAGGTAATTCAAACTTAACTGTTTGATACTTTAAACGATATTTTAGAACCGAATCCCGGTAACTTGAATTAATTCGTCTTTCGTATTTTAAACGATTAATATCGATATCAGTTTCCATAATCTCGGTTTCAAGTGAAAAAACATTCTTTTCTTTAATTAATCTTGCATTATTTGCAACGATATTATGACCAGAAAAAACGGTTTCTGAACTAGATTCACTAGCTCCCGCGGATACATAAATATAAGCGCCACTATTTTTTCTTGAATGTTCTAAAACAGCGTTTCTTCGAACATGTTCCTTACCGACAACTTCATTTGAAGCACTGATATTAACAATCACATTAGCGCCATTAACACTTAATAAATTCCCTGGTGTTATGGTAGCCCACATATCTTCACATATCTCCACACCAAAACTAAACTCATCATTAGAAAAAATAAGATTACCGAAAGGAACATTTTGTCCTAGTAATTCTATCGTTTGATAATTGTCAATACAATCAAAACCGGAATTGAACCAACGTTTCTCATAATACTCTTTAGTATTAGGTAAATAAAACTTCGGTACTACTCCCAATATTTTACTTTCTTGAATTATTACTGCACAGTTTAAAACCAATTGATCTAAAATAATTGGCATACCTAAAACGACAATTCCCTTAAACTTATTACTCTTCAAAAAGAAATCTAAGCCGCTATAGCAATCATCTAAAAGGTTCTTATGAAAAAATAAATCCCCAGCTGAATAAGAACTGATGGATAACTCTGGGAAAACCGCCATATTACAACTGCATTTGTCAATTGCCTTAAGCATTTCTCTAACATTAAAAGCAGGGTTTCCAACCTCTACTTTTGGTGATATTAAAGCTACTTTTAAAAACCCATTTTCCATAACTATCTCCCCCGGTACAAATCTTTTTCCATGATGTATTGATAAATATCATCAGTCACATATGAAGGATCTAAACTATCCCTAAATGCCGTTGATGATATATATTGGTTGAATCCTCTTATTACTCTAAAATTACCCTTGTTTTGATTTAACAAATCATCACTTTCAATATACTTTGTTGCATCTTGTTTATTGCGATTAATCACAATAAACTTAAACTCTTTAATTAATCTTTCAGAATTAATCCACTTCTTTAACTTCCATAAATTATCGGACCCGATAATGAAAGCAATCTCTTCATCTGGATAAATCTGACTTAATCGTTTTAAACTCTCATAAGTACCTAAATAATTCTGATCATCAATCTCTAAGAGAGAAAGCGATGCTTTCGGCAAATCCTTAATCAAAATCTTTAACATCTCAATTCGGTATTCATCGCCAATAAGGGTACTTTTATTATATTTATTCGACACAGGTAAAAAAATGAAATGATCAAAACCAACCACTTTGTCGATTAAAAAATAGATTTCTTTATGTGCTAATGTCGGCGGATTAAAAGCGCCACCAAAGACTACGACCATTTGACCACATCCTATTCATTATATATTCTATCACAGACAATTTATTATTTAAAGCGATATTAGGCTTAAAAATCAACTATTGATATGATATACTTGTTATTAGATATGGATAAATTTGAAAGGATAATTATAAATGAATGACTTATATTTAAATGAAATCTTAAATTTCGCTAAAGAAATACTTAACATTCCCTCACCGAGTGGGTTCACCGAAGGGGTCATAAACTATATTGACGAAGAAATAAAAAAACTGGGATTTCCAACCAAAAGAACAAAAAAAGGTAACCTTTTAGTTGAAGTCAAAGGTAAAACTGATAAAACCTTAGGTCTTAGTGGTCACGTTGATACACTAGGAGCGATGGTTAGAAGCATAACCGCAGACGGGGATTTAAAATTTACAACCATTGGTGGACCAATCTGGCCGACATTAGATGGTGAATACTGCACTATCCATACAAGAAATGGTCTTGACTACCAAGGAACATTTCTTTCTACTAGTCCCTCATCACATGTCTATAAAGACGCTTCTTCAATAAACAGAAATCCAGACAGTATGATTGTTAGAATTGATGAAGTAGTTAAATCAAAAGAAGATACTTTAAACTTGGGTATCGCTCCAGGAGATTTTATCTTCTTTGATCCAAAAACGACAATCACAAAATCTGGTTTTATAAAGAGTCGTTTTTTAGATGATAAAATCAGTGTTTCCATCCTTTACGGATTACTCTCTTACCTCAAACAAGAAAATATCACGCCAAATGCAAATCTAATCTTCATTATTTCAACCTATGAAGAAGTTGGTCACGGAGCTTCTTACATACCAGAAGTTGATGAACTAATCGCCGTTGATATGGGTTGTATCGGAGAAGACTTAAGCTGTAGTGAACAAGACGTATCAATCTGTTGTAAAGACTCTAGCGGTCCTTATGACTATAATATCATCACCAAATTAGTAAACATCGCTAAAGACAACAAATTGAATTATGTAACCGACATTTATCCGTTCTATGGCAGCGACGTAAGTGCAGCCCTAAGAGGTGGAAAAGACTTTAAAGGCGCCCTTATCGGTCCTGGAGTTCATGCTTCTCATGGTATGGAAAGAACTCATAAAGATGCCTTATTAAACACATTAAAATTATTAATTAACTATATTAAATAAAACAAAAAACTTCCAAATTATAAAAATTTTGGAAGTTTTATTTTTAATTAGCTTATTTAATTCCTTTTAAAAACTCTGTGAAATGCTTCGGTAATGGAAGTTCTAAATCAATAGCTTTCTCAGATACAGGATTAATAAAACTGGTCTTGTAGCAACAAAGCATCAAAGGCACAGGATACTCATGTTTATTATAAATCTTATCGCCAACAACAGCTTTACCAAAGAAAGATAAATGAACTCTAATTTGGTGCGGTACTTTTCCAGTAACTTGAATGTCTAGTAAAGAATAGTTCTTATATTCCTTCTCAACTTTATATCTAGTTGAACATTCTTCGCCACCAGCTTCGACAACTTCTCTAACAAACGAATCATCTTGTTTTTTAATCGGTAAACAGATATCAAAATCCTTAACATCTAAAATACCGTCGACAATTGCTTTATAAGAGAACTGTAACTCATTATCAAGCTTATTGCTTAATAAGAACTTAACGAAACGGTGTTTGGCCGCAACCACTAGTCCTGATGATTCTCTGTCAATCTTATTGATGAAGTGAACCATGTTATTCAATTCAATTTTCTTATAATATCCCAAAATATAATTACTTAATGTATGAACTGGTGTTGATTTTGAAACCGTCATAATCATATTTTCCGGTTTGTTAATCACTAAAAGATACTCATCTTCATAAACGATTTCCAAATTATAGTCTTCCGGTTGAACGTTTTTATTAAGTCCCTCTTCTTCTAAAAGAAAATGAATTTTATCGCCTTTTCTAACCGTATCTTTGCGAGATTTAATTTCGCCATTGACAAATATTTTATAATTCTTTTCATCTTTTTGTAAGATTGAAGTCGGAATATTATTCTCTGTCATAAATCTTTTAATTGTTTCTGGTTTCTTCACCTTATAAATTAGTTCCATATGCTTCACCCTTTATACAAGTCATGTATACCTTTCAAAAAGGAAAATAATTCTTTTTATTTGTCCCAACTATATATTATAACATAAAAAAGACTAATATCCAAATTAATCTTTTATATTTATCGTTATTAAGTTATCTATTTATTAACCTTTTAAACTTAAAAATTTATTATACCAACTTAAAACCCATTCTGAATTGAAAGGATACTCTCTTTTATCAATTCTAGATTTCAAGTTTAACATTTCTTTAGCTAAAATCTGCTTTATGTCAGTTGGATATTGCATCATCTCTTGATGTATCTTATACTCATAAATATCTAAGATTTTATAAGAAAAATCACTATCAACCTTAAGGTCAAGATCATAATCAATATATTTAAGTGCTTCTTCATCAACTAAGACAGGTGAACCCACGTTACAATAATAAGTAACCTCACCTTTTTTGATTATAGCTATGACATTATACCAATGATTCTTAAAGAAAAAAGCAACTGATGGTTCTTTCGTATACCAAAAACGTCCTGTAGATTCCACAACTTTAGTTCTCTTGTTAGCGACTATGATCAAATCATCATTATCTTCTAAAATCGTTGCGTTCTTCCACATCCTGTGTAAGGTTTTATCATGTTTATAACTATGGATGACGATTTTTTCGCCAATTATATTATCCATACTTTTAAAACTCACCTCACTCGCTTAACCAATCAGGTCCTTTTAATGTTTCGGGTTCAGTTAAATATAATCCATGATAATCTTGTTGGCGCAAAACCTCATATACCATTACCGCTACAGTATTAGCTAAATTAAGCGATCTGATTTCATCGGTAATCGGTAATCTTATGCAATTATCTAAATGCGCTCTTAGTATTTCTTTAGGAATACCTGTTGATTCTCTACCGAAAATCAAATAGATATTTTTATCATAATCACTAAAATCAAATTCTTTAGGAGTTTTCTTCCCATATCTAGTTAAAAAATAAAACTCACCTTGATTCTTGCTTAAAAAATCTGCGAAACTATCATAAACAAAATAATTAACGTGTTCTAAATAATTTACGGCATTCCTTTTTAAATACTTTGGATCTAATTTAAAACCTAGTGGTTTAATCAAATGTAAAATTGCTTTAGTTCCAGCACAAGTTCTCATGATGTTACCGGTATTTTGGGGAATCTCCGGTTGGAATAAAACGACATGTAAACTCATCTTTTCTTCCTAGCCAATTTCTTCTTTTCTTTATCTACAGCTGCTTGATATTTCTTCTTATAAGCTGGTTTAATCTTCTTTGGCTTTTTAACCTTTCTCTTAGCTTCATAGTCAAGCTCATTCTCAGGTCTGATTCTTTTCTCTCTTGATTTTCGAACCGAAGCGTCAACTAGAGCTCCATTTCTAAATGTTTTATACTCACATTTAACTCCCTTACCTTCTAATTTATCAAGGTAAGTATTGTCGTTGAATTCATATAAAGAAATACATTCGCCATCAAAATCGATTCTTCCGGTTCTACCACTACGATGAATATAAAACTCGAAATCTCTTGGTAGTTCATAATTGATAATATGACTAACACCAACAATATCAATTCCTCTAGCTAAAATGTCGGTTGCGACAATATATTGAAATTCTAGACTATTAATTCTTTTAATAATCTGTTTTCTTTTTCGGTAATCAATATCACCATGAAATACCGTTACATTTTCATTTCTTTCTTTCATCCAGTTGTAAACTAGATCTGCAGATTCTTTTGTGTTACAGAAGATAATACCCATATAAGGATTGATTACTTCGATAACTTTCTTTAATAAAATGAAACGGTCTTGTTCCCGTGTCTTTATAAAGTAATGCTTGATGTTTAAATTAGAAATCTCTTCTGGATGAACTTCAACCATAATTGGCTTATTGATGTACTTTCTCAAGAACGGTTTTAATCTTTCTGGAATCGTCGCGCTGAAAATCATAAACTTAGCTTCTAATACAGTACCTGCTAAATTATCAACGACTTCTAAAAAATCATTATCTAGAGTCATATCGGCTTCATCAATAACAAAATATTTAGTCTTATAAAGCTTTAAGACATTTTCTTTAACGACTAAATCATGAAGTCTTCCCGGTGTACCAATAACAATTTGCGGTTGCCGATTTTTTAACCATTCAATTTCTCTTTCTTTATCTTCGCCACCAAGGTAAAGATTAATTGAAATCGCACTAGGTGAATGTTTAATTAAATCTTGGGCAAAACGATTGATTTGAATCGCAAGTTCCCTAGTTGGAGCGATTATACAGGCGTGAACATCTTTAGACTCAGGATCTAAAGTATCTAAAATCGGCAATAAAAAAGCATGGGTTTTTCCTGAACCCGTCTTCGCTTCAATAACTAAATCATTATCTTTGTCAAACAGTTCAATTACTTTTGTTTGAACTGCAGTTAACTCTTTAAACCTTAATTCACTTAAGGCTTGGTTTAAATATTCATTCTTAAATTTTTTCATATCTGATTCTCATTTCTCTCGTAAAATCTCGTGTATTATTATATAATAAATATGTTATAAAGTAAATGAATTTGAGGTATTTGTATGATTGTCAAGAAAATAACACCTCGCGGATTTTGTAAAGGTGTTTATAATGCCGTGGATATCGTCAAAAAAAGTTTAAATGATTTAACTCTACCAAGACCAATCTATGTCTTGGGTTTTATTGTTCATAATAAAGCTGTGGTTGACGAACTAACCGAACTAGGTGCGATTACTTTAGATGATCGATTAACTTCAAGACTAGATTTAATTAAAGATATCACAAAGGGCACAGTTATATTATCAGCTCACGGAACTGATGAAGCTGTTAAAGAAAAAGTCTTAAGCAATGGATTAACCCTAATAGACGCCACCTGCAATGATGTCTATAAAACTCATGACTCTATCAAAGAACATTTGGAAAAAGGCTACAATATAGTCTATATCGGCAAAAACAATCATCCTGAAACTAATGCTTCTTTAGCAATTTCACCTAAAGTCATTCTAATTGAAACTTTAGAGGACCTAGACCGAATAATCTTAAAAGAACCAATCTTCGTAACTAATCAAACAACCTTTTCCATTAATGATATCAAGCCGATTCATGAAAAGATTGAAAAGCTTTATAAGAAAGTAATAATCACTGAAGAAATCTGTAACGCTACTAGATTTAGACAAAATGCAATCATTGAAGGCAATAAAGACGTAGACTTCTGTTACATCGTTGGTGACCCTCGCAGCAACAATTCAAAGAATCTCGTGAAAATATCCATCGAAGTCACAAAAACCCCTACAAAGCTCATTGAAAGCGTTAAAGACATCGATTTAACGGATTTAAAAGGAGTAAAAACTGTATCGGTTTCCAGTGGAGCTTCAACCCCAAATAAATTGACTCAAGAAGTAATCGACTTTCTTACAAATCTTAAAAATCAGAATGAAAAGAAATAATTCTTTATTTTTTCATACTTATCGTTTATAATATTAAAGACTAAATATTTAGATTAGATTTATGAGGTGAATCATATGGCAAATACAACTAAGAAGAAAAAACCAACTCAACAAGAAAAAGAAATCAAGACTTATAACCCTACCAAAAGTAAATTCGGTAGATTTATCCTCTTAATTCTTGCGATTGGTATGTTCTTAGGACTATTGATTGCGGCTGTTATTGGCGCTATCAACGTCTTCAGTTAAGAATCACACTACTAACAAAAACAAACACTGTCAATTTGACAGTGTTTTTTCTTTTTGTAACAGCTTAAGGATTCAACAATAATTCCTTAGCGATATCTTTAGCAGTTTCTGTAATCTTATCTCCAGAAACCATCTTCGCTATCTCATCTACTCTTTCCTCATACTTCAAGTACTTGACCGAAATTGAAGTTTGATTATTCACAAGTTTTTTACTAATTGATAAATGATGTTCGCCTTGGGCGACTACTTGCGGAATATGGGTAATTGATATAACTTGAGTAACTTTAGAAAGCTCTTGGATTTTCCTTGCGATTTGTTTAGCAATAAAACCACTAATACCAGTATCAATCTCATCAAAGATAATAGTAGGAATCTTCTGACTTCTCGCAAAAATAGTTTTAAAAGCCAACATCACTCTGCTCATCTCACCACCGGAAGCGGTTCTAGCTAAAGGTTTAAGCGGTTCACCTTTATTGGTTGAAATCATAAACTCAACCTCATCTAACCCGCCTAACTTAAATGCGGAAATATCAAACTCATCTTTTACTTCGGCTAAATTTAAGACAATCTTAAACTGAGCATTTTTAATTACCAACTCTTCTAAAGTGCTTTCAATATCTTTAGTTATTCTTAAGGCGATGTCTTCCCTAAACTCATGTAAACTAATCGCATCCTGAAAAGCTTGTTTAAAAGCATCTTTAACTGAACTATGCTTTTCTTTGACAATCTCATCAAAATTCTCTACCATATCGATTTCTGTTTTTAAAAAATCGCAATAATCTATTAATTCTTCTATGTTTTTATCATACTTCTTTTGAATCTTATCTAAATCATTAATTCTTTCTTGCAAGATTTCAAAATCACTCTTAGTAAAATCAAGCGAATCGGTTTTATCATTAATAATAGAATAAATATCATCTAACTCATAATACAAGTTATTTAGTCTTTCTGAAACACCAAAAAATTCTTCAGAATACTTCGATATACTATCAAAATCAGCTTTAATCTCATAGATTTTATCTAGAACTTGTTCCTCGCTAAGATAAAACTTTGCCTTTTCTAATATCGTATTAATTTTATCAATATTACTTAGAATATTAACTTCTTCAGTAATTCTAATGTACTCGTCTTTTTCTAAAGCTAAGTTATTTAACTCATTAAGTTGGAACTTATAAAGATCTAACTTTCTGATACTTTCATCACGTGATTTTATTGTCGCATGATAGTCTTTTACTCTCTCTTTATAAAGATTTAATGATTCTTGATATTTAGTAACCAAGGGTAAAATTCTTACTCTTTTGAAATTATCGATTAAACTTAAATAATTCTCAGGATTAATCAGTTGCGAAGTATCAAACTGTGAATGAATATCAGCTAAATAAACCGCTAAATCTTTAAGAACTTTTAAACTAGAGTTTTGATTATTAATCTTGACGACATTACTCTTGTCTTTAGCAATCATCCGATAAACGGTTAAATCATCCTCATAATCGAGATTATTCTCTTCTAATATGCGGGAAATATCGCCTGAAGCAATGCTAAATACCCCAGTAATCTCGGCAGTTTCTGATTTAGAACTTATCATTTCTTTTAAAGCTCTATCACCTAACAACAAAGAAATAGCATCAACAATGATGCTTTTTCCTGCACCGGTCTCACCGGTTAAAACCGTCATACCTTGAAAAAAGTCTAACTTGATATTATCAATGATCGCAAAGTTCTTAACTTCTAGACTTTTAAGCATAATTTCTCCTATTTCATGATTCGATTAATTAATGTTTCGGTGTCTAATCCATACAACTTATAAATCTCAGCTTGTGTTCCCTGGAGAATAAACTCATCAGGTAAACCAAAAATCGTTATCTTTTTTAAATACTCTTTATCGCTCATATATTCTAAAATTGACGAACCTAAACCACTGATTTTGGTTACATCTTCTAAAACATATAAATCAAGTTCACTCTTTAACAACTCATCAAGCATCTTTAAATCCATCGGTTTGATAAACCTGGCGTTAATAACATTGATCGGTAGTTTATTCTCACTAATAAATTCATTCATCCTTGTGAAATTATCTCCGTAACAAACCAAATTACTTTTGCCCAAGTTATCAACCATTACCCATGAAGG
>PGXI01000004.1 GCA_002839125.1 Tenericutes bacterium HGW-Tenericutes-5 | reverse complement strand
AAAGAAAATCCATGAGATTGATTTTAAAATGGTTGGCGAGATTACAGCTATCGGCTTTCCTTCCTTTATAAGAAATGCGCTAGGAGCTGTCTTAGTTATCCTTGTTAATAACCTAATTGGTAAGTATGTTATAGATGAACCTGACATATATATTTCAATCTTTGGAGTTGTAAATCGATTATTAATGTTTTTGTTGATGCCGGGGTTTGGATTGGTTCAAGGTTTACAACCGATAGTTGGTTACAATTTTGGAGCTAAGCTACATCAAAGATTGTATGACGTCATTGCTTATACAAAAAAATTGATGCTGATTTATTTTATTGGCGCAATGACGATTTCATTACTTTTTGCAAAACAACTTTTCTTACTATTCTCAGAAGAACAAAACGAAATCTTTATGACGGCTGGTCCAATGGCTCTAAGATGGGTCAGTTTAGGCTTTGTATTAATTAGTTTTCAAATTATATTGTCAAGTGTATATCAAGCGATGGGTTATCCAGTAAGAGCCTTTTTAGTCGCAATGTCTCGGCAGTTTATTCTTTTTATTCCATTGGTATTTTTATTTACATACCTATGGGGTGTTCAAGGTATTTGGTTTACATTTATGGCATCAGATCTAATTGCAGGATTTTTATCTTATATAGTTTTTAGGTATGAAATGAAAGATTTGAAGAAAAAAATACCCCTAGACACCAATCTAGCAAATTAAAGGGAGAAATTATTATGAAAAAAGTTGATTTAACCTTACTCGAAAAATGGGAAGAAGAATTTAGCAAAAATCTTCCAAAAACAATACTTAAAAGAGCACTTAATGCAAATGAACTTCAAACAATTGCTACTAAACAAGAAAGTGTTTCAAAAACAAGTTTTAAATTTTCCAAAGAAATCCAAACACTTCCAGTAGCTAACCAACAAAAATCTGGAAGATGTTGGATTTTTGCTGGCTTAAATGTCTTGAGAGAAATTATCGCTAAAAAGTATGGATTGAAGGAGTTTGAACTATCACAAAATTACATTGCTTTCTACGATAAGTTAGAGAAGATTAACTATTTTCTTGAAAGTATCGATGACTTTCTAGAAGTAGATAAAGATGACAGAACTTTGCAACATATTGTAAGAACTGGCATACAAGATGGTGGACAATGGGATATGTTTGTGTCATTGGTTGAAAAATATGGAGTTGTTCCAAAAGACGCTATGGAAGAGACTGCTAATAGTTCATCTACACGAACTGTTAATCAATTAATTAACGTTAAACTAAGAAAATATGCTAGTATGGCAAGAAAAAACCCTAAAGAAAAAGAAAAATTGAAGATCCAAACACTGAAAGAACTTTATGATTTTCTAGTAAGTAATTTTGGTAATCCACCAAAACAATTTGACTTTGAATATGTTGATAAGGAAAATAATTACTATTTGATTGAAAACTTGACTCCTCATCAGTTTTTTGAAGAATATATTGGGAATACTTTGGATAACTATGTAAGTATAATTAACGCTCCTACAGATGATAAGCCTTTTAATAAAACTTTTACTGTAGAATATTTAGGAAATGTTACTGAAGGTAGAAAAATCAAATATCTTAATCTAGAAATGTCAAAATTAAAAGAAAAAGTAATCAGACAGCTTAATGATGATGAAGTAGTATGGTTTGGTAGTGATGTAGGTTATTTTGGCGATAGAGATTTAGGAATCTGGGCTGATGACCGCTATGATTACAGTAATATTTTTGAAACAGATTTTGAGCTTGATAAGGCATCTATGTTGGATTATGGTCACTCGCAAATGAATCATGCTATGGTTATAACAGGATTTGCTTCAAAAAATGGTCAACCAATAAAATACAAAATTGAAAACTCCTGGGGAGATACCTCTGGCAAGAAAGGCTACTATTTAGCCTCTGATTCTTGGTTTGACAAGTTTGTCTATCAAGCGGTTATCAATAAGAAATATCTTACAGAAGAAGAACTCAAAATTTGGGAAGAAGAACCTATAAAATTAAAACCTTGGGATCCTATGGGTTCTTTAGCTGATTAATTATGGCTATAATAATAAGCGAAAGCAAAAATCCTTACTTCAATCTTGCTCTGGAAGAGTATCTCTTAAAAAATGATGTAATAAACGAAGATATTGCTTTGTTTTGGCAAAGTGAAAAAGCCTTTGTTTTTGGCCGTAATCAGAATCCTTTTGTTGAAATTAACCCTAGTTTTTTTAACACGAGCATTCCGATAATCAGAAGAGTTTCTGGAGGAGGAACAATCTATCAAGACTCCAATACTTTAGTGTTTTCTTTTATAACTAAAAATTATGAGAAGAAGATTAATGACTATGAGTATTTCCTAAAGCCAATTATCGAAGTATTGAAAAACATGAATCTTGATGTTTCTTTTAAACCCAAATCTCATCTTTTTATTGATGATTTCAAAATATCTGGAAATGCTCAAGCATTTATTAATAATAAGCTTCTTCATCACGGTACTTTATTGATAGACACAGATTTAGATTTAATTAATGAAGCTTTGGTTAATTATAGCTATAGTACTAAGGGTAATCATATACTATCAAATAAACAAAAAGTGGCAAACTTAAATCAATTTTTGGTTAAACCATGTAACATAAGAGAGTTAGTAAGTGATATTATAGATGAATCAGTAAAATTGCTTGGTTTAAATAAGAAAGAGTATTTCTTAAGAGAAGAAGACATAGAAAAAATTAGAGATTTAATGATTACTAAATACAATACTTGGGAATGGAATTTTGGTAAAACAAAAGAATTTGAAATGGATATGATAATTGATGGTAATATGGAAAAAATATTCATCGATAATGGCATCGTAAAGGATGTTTCTAATCACAACCTTCAATACCTCGTAGGCGTGAAGTTTTATAGTGAAGAATTCTTTGAAAAAATTAAATAGATAAAAAAAACTGCACTTCTTAAAAAAGTGCAGTTTTATTTTATTAAATGTGAATTGGCTTATCAATAATACCTAAAGCAGCTTCATGATATATTTCAGAAATTGTTGGATGCGGATGAACTGATTTTGCTATCTCATCAGCAGTTCCTTCTAATTTCATAACTACTACAGCTTCAGATATTAAATCACTAGCATTGTCAGCTAAAATATGAACACCAAGAATCTCATTATACTTTTTATCGGCGATTATCTTGATAAAACCATCTTTTTCATTAGCCGATAGTGCTTTTCCGTTAGCTTGAAGCGGGAATATTGACACCTTATAGTCTAATCCTTTTGTTTTGGCCGCTTTTTCCGTTAAACCTACTTGTGCAATTTCAGGGAATGAGTATATTGCAGAAGGTATTTGATCATAGTTTAATTTTTCTTTATGACCTAAAATATTATTAACTGCGATTATACCTTGATGGCTTGCAACATGTGCTAGCATCATCTTACCATTAACATCACCGATAGCATAAATGTTAGGTATAGATGTCTGCAAAGAGTCATTAACCTCAACAAATTTATTATTGAGTTTTATATTTAATTTTGTGAATGACCCTATATTCGCCTTCATACCTACTGATAGTAATACTTTACTTGCTGATACAGATTTGTCATTTCCGTCTTTATCTTTGTAAATTACTTCATTGTTTTTGATTTTAACCACTGTTGATTCAGTTAACACTTCAACTTTAGCTTTCTTCAATATTTTGAGCATATTTTCTCTGATATCATCATCGACATTTAAAAGTATTTCTTTTTCTCTTTCAATGATAGTAACTTTTGTGTTAAAGGTATTAAAGATCGTTGCAAACTCAATACCAATAACGCCACCACCGATAATAACAAGCTCTTGTGGAATATTATCAATATCAAGTATCTCTTTTGATGTCATCAAGAAATTATCTTTATATGCTTTTTCCAATCCTTCGATTGGCGGTAAAATCGGTGAAGCTCCAGTTGAAATTATAATATTCTTAGCTCTTATCTTTTCATCATTTATTAAAACTTCGTTGTTTGTGATAATTTCACCTTCGCCAGTAAAGATCTCAACTTTATTCTTTTCAAGCAACATTTTTACTCCGCCAGTCAATCTTTTTACTATACGATCTTTTCTTTTTAATATATTTGACCAGTTAGGCGTTATTTGAGATTTATCTGCGATATCAATGCCATAATCCTTCGCATTCATAAATTCTTGATAAACCTTAGCGCTTTTTAGTAAAGATTTAGTCGGTATGCATCCCCAATTTAAACAAACGCCACCAATTGCTTCTTTTTCAATTATCGCAACCTTTAGATTGTTTTGCGCAGCCTTTATCGCAGCTACATAACCACCTGGTCCTGCCCCTAATACGATTACATCATATTCTTTCATAAAATCAGCTCATTAATAATAGTAGAGGATCTTTTAGATATTTCTTATAAGCCATCATAAATCTTCCACCATCAGCTCCATCGATTATTCTATGATCAAATGTTAAAGATAGAGGGGCAATATCTCTAATAACAATTTCGTTATTTTCTACTACAGGTTTTTTCATTATTTTACCGATACCTAAGATTGCTACTTCAGGATGTTTAATTACTGGAGTCCCTGATATAGCATCAAAAGCACCGAAGTTTGTAATTGTGATTGTACCGTTTTGAAGTTCGTTCAGTTGAATTTTTCTTTCTTTCGCTAAATTAGAAAGTCTTTCAACTTCATTAGCTATTTCAAAAAGACTGAGTCTATCTACATTCTTAATGTTAGGTACTATCAAACCATCTGGTGTATCAACAGCTATCCCAATGTTAATATCTTTACGGTAAACAATTTCTTCATTAACTGAATCAAAGGAACTGTTAAATACCGGATATTCCTTAATTGTTTTAGCCAAAGCTTTAATTATAAAAGCCATATAAGTCAACTTAACACCTTGTGTTTTAGCCATTTCTTTATATTTATTTCTAAAATCAACAAGTTTAGAAACATCTAACTCATCAATTAATGTAGTATGGGGAATGATTTGTTTTGATAACGTCATTGCCTTGACTACACTCTTTCTAAGAGTAGAAATCTTTTCTCTTCGATCACCATTATTATCTTTAATTGTTGGTGATTCAAACTTTTGTTGTTGAATTTCAACATTTTTTTGAGGTGAATTGCTTAGTTTTTCTAAATCACTTTTCAACACTCTTCCGTGATCACCGGTTCCTTTGACATTTTTAATGTCAACACCCATATCACTTGCAAGTTTTCTAGCCACTGGTGTTGCTAGTACTCTTTCTGAATTATTTGAAGATGAGATTTCTTCACTTGATGATGCAATTACTTCTTCGGAAACTTCTAGTTTTCCAACTACACCAGCTTCATCGCTTTCATTCTCTGCATCATCATTTTTTTCTTCTAACTTTGCATCAGTACTTTCGGTTCCATCATCAATGACAGCTAAAATTTCACCTACATGAACAATCTCGCCTTCTTTTGGTCCTAGTTCAATAATTTTTCCATCAACAGGAACAGGAATTTCAGCGTTTACTTTATCAGTTTCAATAACTACTAAAGTATCACCTTCATTGATTTTATCCCCTACTTTAAAACTATACTCTAATATTTTTCCTTCATGGATACCTTCACCAATATCAGCAAATTTAAATTTATACATAATATACCTCCTTACGCCTCAAAAGCCATAATATTTTTGACTTCATAAGCGATTTGTTCTGGATCAATAATGAAATGTGGCTCTCCTTTTGGAAGTGGCACAGTAATATCGAATCCCGTTAGTCTTCTTGGTGCAGCTTCTAAGTAAACAAATGCTTTTTCATTAATCAATGAAATTATTTCCGCTGCAGGGCCAAAAGACTTAACTGCCTCATGAACTATTAATACTCTACCAGTCTTTTTTACAGAATTGATGATCGTCTCTTGATCAATTGGCGAAATTGTTCTTAAGTCAATGATTTCAGCATCAACATTTCGAACTAAATCCATTGCTTTCTCAACTTCTCTAACTAAAGCACCCCATGCAATGATAGTAATATCATTACCTTTTTTAACCATTCTTGCCTTTCCAATCGGAACTTCATACATCTCATCTGGAACTTCTTGTTTGAAAGCGCGGTAAATTCGCTTAGGTTCCATAAAAATCACAGGGTCTGGATCATTGATTGCAGCAATCATTAATCCTTTTGCATCATAAGGAGTAGAAGGAATAACTAACTTTAAACCAGGAATGTGAGCATATAAAGTCTCCAAACTCTCGGAATGATGTTCTAGCGCCTTAACTCCTCCTCCATAGGGCATTCTAATGACCATAGGTAAGTGATATTTACCTCGAGAACGATTTCTAAATCTTGCAACATGTGTTACTATCTGATTATATGCAGGCAAGCTAAAACCGGAGAATTGCATTTCAACAACTGGTTTTAAACCATTAATTGCCATCCCAACAGCACTACCGACAATTGCTGCTTCAGCAATAGGGGTATCAAAAACTCTTTCTTCACCATATTTTTTTTGCAAACCAGCAGTAGTTCTAAATACGCCGCCTTCATAACCAACATCTTCACCATAAACAACTACGGTTTTATCTTTTTCCATTGATTGATCTAATGCTTCATTAATACCTTGTAGAATTGTTTTGTTTGGCATTATTCATTACCTCCCTGCTTTAAGTATTCTTTATAGTATTCCATTTGCTCTACTAAATTTGGAGTCATGTTTTCGTAAGTATATTCAAAAATTTCTTCTAGTGATACATCACCAGTTTCTTCTACGTGTTTAAATGTTTCTAAAACATTTTGTTTGTGTTCTTCATGTAGAGCTTCGTCTTTTTTTTCAGACCATAATTTTTTATCAATTAAATACTTTTTAAATCTTTGAATAGGATCTTTTTTCATCCATCTCTCGACTTCTTCATCTTCACGATATAATTTTGGATTATCTGAAGTTGTGTGAGGACCGATTCGATATGTTACTGCCTCAATTAAAGTAGGACCCTCACCTTTGATAGCTCTTTCTCTAGCGGCTTCTACAGCTACATACATAGCTAATGGATCGTTTCCGTCAACTTGAATTCCAGGAATACCGTAAGCAATAGCTTTTTGAGCCAAAGTCTTAGCTTTTGTTGCTTTATGTCTAGGCGTAGAAATTGCATATTGATTATTTTGGATAACAGTAATCATCGGTAAGTCAAATGTAGCAGCAAAATTCATTCCTTCATGGAATTCACCATGAGAAGTACCACCATCGCCAATAAACACAATCGCCACTTCATCCTTCTTCTGTAATTTGCTTGCATATGCAACTCCAGCAGCGTGATTTATTTGTGACCCAATTGGCACATTTATTGGTAATACTCTAACTTCGTCATCGTATCTTGAACCTCTTTCATTACCATACCAATAAAGGAAAGCTTGTTCTAGAGTAACACCCTTATAAAGCATAGCGTTAAACTCTCTAAAAGCAAGAACTAACCAGTCATTATCCTTTAAAGCTGCCATTGGTCCTACTTGAGCTGCTTCTTGTCCAATATTTGGAGCGTATGTAAGCATTCTTCCTTGTCTTTGAAATTGAAGTGCTTTCTCATCCGCTACTCGTCCCAAAACCATTGTGCGATACATTTTAATCAAAGTATCTTTATTGATTTTCGGCTCTAATTTATCATTAACGATTTTTCCTTCGTGATCCAATATTTGTAGCATTTCGCCTTTAAGTGGATCATAATTTTCGAATAACATATAAATATATCCTCCTTGAAAAATAGATTATGTAAAAAAATCATTCTTACACTAATATTATATGATATTATGTCGTATAACCGAAGCCATATGCTTTATAAGTTAGTATATGCTAACTATTAAATTTGAACAGTAATCTATCAAATTATCTAAACATAAAATTAATACGCTTTTCTTATAAAAAATATTTAATAAATGTTATAATATATTTGGAGGTATAGAAAAATGATTGTTGGAAATTTTAATGATTTATTAGCTAAAAAAATAGAATCACCAGAAGCTAAAAACGCAGCTATGAAAGTGTTGGTTTCAGCTGAATCTGGATGGGAAGATTATGTAATGAGAGTAGTTGAAGTTGAGAAGGATGGATACACACCAAAGCATTCTCATCCATGGCAACATATTAACTATATTATCGAAGGCGAAGGACTATTAATGATTGATAATTTAGATAATCCTGTCAAAGCTGGGTCTTTTGCTTATGTTCCTGCTAATCATATTCACCAATTTAGAAATGTTTCAGATAAACCTTTTAAATTTATCTGCATAGTGCCTAAAGAAGGTCACAAATAACATTTAACCTTAGATTTTATATTTGTTTAAAATAAAAATTGCAAAATTTAATTTTGCTATATAAACCTAAATTTAGAGAAAAAACCGATATCGAAATTAAGATTTCGGTTTGTTTTTTTTAGTAATTCATTAGTCACTGATTATTTTGTTAGTTAATGCAAAATATCTCATTTAGTTGGTTGTAGATGCACCTATTACACTTAATTTATAAGCAAATTAGTTGTAAATATTTCGAATTCGAAATATAATTATAACAAAGATAGGAGGTTTACCTATGAATAAACTAAAAGGAATACATCATGTGACAGCCATTACAAGCAGTGCTGAAAAAATATACGCTTTCTTTACCTTTATTTTAGGTTTAAGATTAGTTAAAAAGACCATTAATCAAGATGACATAAATACATATCATCTGTTCTTTGCTGATGATGTTGGAAGCCCTGGAACTGATGTTACGTTCTTCGACTTTCAAGGAATCAATAAGCATGAAAAAGGAACTGATGAAATTAGTAGAATTGGTTTAAGAGTTAAATCCGATGAGGCTATAGATTACTGGATTAAGAGATTTGATTTTTATAAGGTTCATTATCAAGAAAAAGTTCTATTTGATAGAAAAACAATTTTCTTTGAAGATTTCGATGGTCAAGAATATGCTTTAATATCTGATCAAAACATTAAGGGTGTTGCTGGAGGAGTTCCATGGAAAAAAGGACCTGTTCCTGATGAATATGCGATTATTGGATTAGGACCGATATTTTTAAGAATCAGAGATATTGATAAGATTGATTTGGTTTTAACCAGTTATCTTGGAATGATGAGTATTAAAAAGAATGGGAATTTAACCCTCTACGAGATGGGTCAAGGCGGAAATGGCGCTTCAGTAATTGTAGAGGAATCAAACTTATCTAGATCTTGGCAGGGTTATGGCGGAGTCCATCATGTAGCATTTAGAATTGAAGATGAAGAAGAATTATATGATTGGATTAATCACTTAAATAAGATTAAAGCAAGGCATTCCGGTTTTGTAGATCGTTTCTATTTTAAATCTTTATATACAAGACTTTATCCAAATATATTATTTGAGTTTGCTACTGAAGGACCTGGTTTTATTGATGATCAAGAAGAATATGAGTTCTTAGGCGAAAAGTTAGCTTTACCCCCTAAGTTTAGAAACAAAAGAGAAGAAATTGAAAAGATAGTAAGACCGATAAATACAGTCAGAAGCAATCTAGATATAAAAAAGGAAGTATTATCATGAATGATTTAAAAACCATTACAGTTCTATTTAGAGCTTACAATTCACTAGAAAAGATTATTAGAGATGATGTTTTTCAATATGGATTGAATGTTTCGGAATTTGGTGTTCTTGAAGCTTTATATCATAAAGAACAGCTTAGTGTTAAAGCAATAATTGATAAAGTTTTAGTTCCTAATAGTTCAATGTCTTATGTTATTGAGAACCTAGTAGCCAAAAATTATATTAAAAAAGTTCAATCCGAAAAAGATAAAAGAAGTTACCTTCTATCCCTTACTGATATTGGCAGAAAACTAATGGATAAAATTTTTCCGATTCACAAGAACAATATGAGAAAGATATTAGATATATTAGATAACGATGAAGAAGAGACAATGCAAAAAGCTCTTGTGAAGATAGGAAAATTAAGTAAAAACAAATGAAAAATATCTTTATAAAAGGAACAAATTCGAGACTATTAGTATTGCTTCACGGTACAGGAGGAGATGAAAAAAGTCTAATTGATGTAGCAAGATATATCGATGAAAACGCTTCTGTTTTGGGGATAAAAGGCAATATCAGCGAGAACGGACTAAATCGCTTTTTCAGAAGAATTCGCCCCGGAATATTTGATATTGATAATCTAATAGAAGAGACACAAAACCTATATAATTTTATCAATGATTTTGTTTTACAAAACAATCTAGTTAATCATGAAATGATAATTATCGGCTACTCTAACGGCGCTAATATTCTTGGCTCAATGTTATATCACTTTGGCAAAATTTCTCATGCTGCGATATTAATGCATCCAATGATTCCTATAAAAGACTTCCCTGTTGTAAATCAAACTAGTTTGAATATATTGATTACATCAGGAATTAATGATCCATTAGTACTAAATAAAGAGACTATCGAATTAGTTAATATCTTTCAAGAGTCTAATGGTAAAGTCACTCATCTGAGTTTTAGTGAAGGTCATAGTATTTCTTTACCTGAGCTAAACGAGATAAAGAAATGGTATTATAAGTTATAAAAACCTATCAACCGATAGGTTTTTATTTTTTGTCGCTTGTTTAATTTAGTCTGATAATATAAAATGAAATCAGTAAAAGTAAATTTTATAAGGAGCTAAAATATGAAGTATAAAAGCCTCATTGAAAAGATGACTCTTGAAGAAAAGGTAAGTTTCATGTCGGGTAAGGATTTTTGGACTACTGGAAGCTTAGAAAGACTTGGGATACCAAGCATTTTCTTGTCCGATGGACCGCATGGGATTCGAAAACAAAAAGATTCGCCTGACCATGCTGGACTAAATGAAAGCATTCCTGCCACATGTTATCCCACTGCTTCCACAGTAGCTAACAGTTGGAATTTAGAGTTAGCTGAAGAACTAGGAAAGTACCTAGGAAAAGAAGCTAGATCGCAAAATGTTAATGTACTATTAGGTCCAGGAACAAATATAAAAAGAAATCCGCTTTGTGGACGAAACTTTGAATATTTTAGTGAAGATCCTTTACTAGCTGGAAAACTTTCAGCAGCTTATATTAGAGGGATTCAATCAAATGGAGTGTCAGCTTGTTTAAAACACTTTGCTGCCAATAATCAAGAGTTTAGAAGAATGGTTGTTGAGTCAGTTATAGATGAGAGAGCATTACGAGAAATCTACTTAAAACCATTTGAAATCGGAATCAAAGAAAGCAATTTAAAATGTTTAATGTCTTCTTATAATCGTCTTAATGGCGATTACACCAACGAAAACACCCATCTAATGAAAGATATTCTTAGAGACGAATGGAATTATCAGGGTGTGGTTGTAACTGATTGGGGTGGATCAAATGACCGTGTTAAAGGTCTATTAGCTGGAAATTCATTAGAGATGCCATCAACTTCAGGGGAAACAAATGTTCAAATAGTCGAGGCAATAAAATCCGGTTTAATTTCTGAAAGCGTATTGGATGAAAATTTAAACCAGCTGTTAACTCTAATATTTGATACTTCGGAAATAAATTCTGTTGATGAAAGTTTCGATATTGAAGAGCATCACACTTTTGCTGAAAAAGTAGCCTTAGAATCAATAGTTTTATTAAAAAACGAAAATAATATTTTACCTTTAGATAATAATCACAAAGTAGTAATAATTGGAGACTTCGCAAAGAAGCCGAGATATCAAGGTGCCGGATCATCAATCGTTAATCCAACAAAAATAGATGATACAATATCAGTAATTGAACAGTTTGATTTAAAATATATAGGGTATGAAGTTGGATTTGAAAGATATGGTAAAAACAACAATAGGCTTACTTCTAAAGCAGTAAATCTCGCAAGACAATCAGATGTGATTTTACTATATTTAGGGTTAGATGAATATAGTGAAGCTGAAGGTATTGATAGAAGTCATATGTCATTACCGAAAAATCAACTTTTTTTACTAGATGAACTACTAAAATTGAACAAAAAGATAGTTGTTGTTCTATCTTGTGGAAGTGCTATTGAAATGCCATGGGCAGATCAAGTAGACGCAATCCTGCATACTTCTTTAAGCGGACAAGCTGGGGCTAAAGCGACATTAAAAATTTTGACAGGAATTGAAAATCCAAGTGGCAAACTCTCCGAAACATATGCTATCAATTATTCTGACTACCCTAGTTCTCCTTACTTTCCAGGCAAAGAAGAAACATCGGAGTACAGAGAGAGTATTTTTGTTGGCTATCGATACTTTGACACCAATAATAGTAGAGTTAAATACCCATTTGGATATGGATTGTCTTACACAAAGTTTTTCTATAGTGATTTAAAAATCATTGAAGATAAAATGTCATTTAGAATCAAAAATATTGGCAATGTTTTAGGAAAAGAAGTTGCTCAGATTTATGTTAGAGCTCTTGACTCAAAAGTCTTTAGACCGTTTAAGGAATTAAAGTCATTTGTTAAGATTGAATTACAACCTCAGGAATCAAAAACAATTGATATTGAATTAGATGATAATGCTTATAAGATATATAACAATGATAGTAAATCTTGGATTATCGAAGACTTAGATTACGAAATATTGATTGGTTCATCTTCCAGCGAAATTCATTTAAAAGCTACTTTACATAAAAGCGGAATAGATTTAAATCCTAAACTTGATAAAACACTTTTACCTTCATATTACAATGGAAACATTTTAAATATCGAGTCAAAAGAGTTTGAAAAATTGTATGGGAAAGATCTTCCGAATCCAAAAACATCTTTTTATAAGAAAAATCGTTTAATTGTACATTACAATACCACTATTTCTTACTTAAAATATGCTAGGGGGTTTACGGGTAGATTATTGTATTTAGGAATAAAATTATTAATTAAATACTATAAGTTAACTCATAATCGAGAAAAAGCAAACTTTTTTGTGATGGGTATATTGCATTTGCCTTTGAGAGGATTAGCAAGAATGTCTGGTGGAATAATAAATCACGGACAACTTGATGGATTGATTATGATGTTTAATGGTAAGTTCTTTAAAGGATATAAAAAATTCAGATTAGAGAGAAAAATCAAAAAAACAAAATAAGTACTACATACTTAAAAAAACACCCTAATATGGTATAATAGATATGATATAAATTTGAAAGGAGCTTATTTATGAAATTAGAAAAACGAACTGAATCATTGAAATCAGTCAGAGAAAGTAATAAAGTACCGGGAGTTATTTTTGGGAAAACTATTGAACCGGAAGCGATTCAAATTGATGAAAAGGAATTTAAAGAAGCTTTTAAAAATTTCGGTTTGACACAAACTTTCGAAGTAAAGTTAGGTAGAAAGAAACATAATGTATATATCAAAGATGTACAAAGACACCACCTAAACCATAATTTATTCCTTAATGTAAAATTATTGAAGGTTATGGAAGGAGACCTAATCCATTCTCATTTACCTATTCATTTAATTGGTAAAGAAAAAATTGAAAAACTAGGAGTTATCGTTCAATTGGTAACTGATAGTATTGAAGTTGAGTATGGTATTGGTAGTGGAGTCAATCACATTGATTTAGATGTTTCAAACCTTAAAATTGGCGACTCAGTAACTGTAGAAGAATTAACTATCCCAGAAGGGATTACAGTTCTTGATGAACGTGAAAAGACAGTTTTAATCGTTAGTGAAACTAAGTACGTTGAAGAAGAAGACGAAGAACCTGAAGAAGTTAAAGACGCAATGGATGTAGAAGTTATCACTGAAAAAGGTAAAGAAAAAGAATAGTATCTATAAATAAAGCTAGTAAACGATGATGTTTACTAGCTTTTTTTTAGTTTATATAATCTTCGGGTCTTCCCCAAATTAATGGGACTAAATCCGGCATATCAATAAATGGATTACGATTATTTTGATAAGTATAGATTTTTTGGTTTCTAAGAATCTCTCGTTCAGAAATTGGATCTTCTTCATGCCATCTTAATAAGTCATCTAAATCTCCATAAAGAGGTAGTTTTGATAATCTATCGGAATCAGGATTATTTACTAATTCCAAATCAACCATATCGCCCTCTTCGCCTTCATAACGAATTGCCATATAAAATAACATTCTAGCGACATCACCTTTAACTTCGTCACGAGGTTCAAAATCCCATTCGTTACAAGTATAATTACCATAACCTACATGTTCTACGGCAGTATCATCACCATCATTACAATCCTCAAACATTCGATTGTTTTTGATTGAGTTCATTGTTCTTTCTTCAGGAACCAAATGATGTAAATCAGTATGGGCTCCCATGGCTAAAACAGTAGTAGTTCCTTCTTTTATTTCGAAATCCCCTCTAGATTTTGACCATACATGTTCTCGGTTCCATTCGATTGTTTCCATTTCGCCTTCAACTTCCATTTCGCAGAAATCTGGTGGAGTGGTTGTGTCTTGACAATCCTTATACCATGATAGGTCGGAGTAGAATAATAGTACATTATCAGGATTATCTGGATCCTCATCAATTATTTTTAGCAGATCCCATACATCGGTTTCATCATCGGTATATGGATATTCGGTATGACCGGTTATAATATCGTTTAAAGCCGCTTTTAATAGTTCTCCTTCTAAACCATCAATGGAATCGTAATAACCACTAGGTATATACATTGAACCATCAATGTTCTCAATAATCTCAACGGTATAATTGATTTCGGAAACATTTCCAGCCTCATCTGAAGCTTTAATCTTAAAAGTTTGTTCTCCTAACACAGTTACATCAATCGCATTCAATATTTCAACTTCACATAACTCATCGTAGTTATCAGTGCAGGAAATAACGCTATAGTCATAATCTCGGTCGATTAAATGCCTATCTCTTAATTGATCTGTATTAATGATTGGAGCTTGGTGGTCAATAAGTCTAGCTACGATTTTTGTTCCTAAATAATTATCTACAGCAACAAATATCGCTACTATAACCACCGCTATAACGACAATAGTCCTAAATTTCTTCTTCATCTTTTACACTCCTTATAAAATATACTATAGTTATATTTTATCATACTTTCAGTAATTAAAAACCTAACGATTTAGTCGTTAGGTGTTTTTCGATAATCACTAGGTGAAAAGCCAGTTACTTTCTTAAAAGAATTTGAGAAGTGCGAACTATTCGCAAAATTAAGCAACACAGCAATATCAAGAATATTGTAATCGGTTTGTTTCAGTAATGTCTTAGCTTCAGTAATTTTTGTATTGATAATGTATTCGGAAATAGTCAAACCCATTTCTTTTTTAAATAGTCTTGATAGATGTTCTTTGGTTATGAAAAGTTCTTTAGCAATATCATCAAGTGATATTCTATTTGTAAGATTCTTTCTGATATATAAGATAATTTTTCTAATATTGCTGCTATAGTTGCCTAATGTGTATTCTTTAACGGCTTTAGCATAGGTTGTAAGTATTTTATGGGCTACAGTTCTAATCTCGCTTGAAACGCTTATTTTACTTATGTGAAATTTTAGGTTATTAGATATTTTGTAAGCTAGAATTTGATCGACTCCAGCTTTTATAGCTTCACGATTACATAAAGCATCAAAAATCATTAAACTCGTTTTCATATTTGTAAATGAATTATTTCGATAGACTAAATGTTGAGCAGATAACTGTTGAAAATCCATTGAATTCGCTGATTCAATATCGCCGTTTCTTACAATGTTCAATAATGTTTCTTCAATAATATTGCTATTTTCAATATGTTTAGCATTATAATTTTGTAATGGAACTTCATCAGAGTTAATGTTATTAAACTTTTTAAGTTGTACATTATAAATTTTTATTGAGTCAAGATCAAAGTCTCCATGACTTAAGACAATACTAGTAATAATATTTTGTTGGAGATCGGAAAGAATTTTTAAAGTGTTATAAAAATTCTCTACCATTCTAGCTTCTTCATTTATAAATCGATAATGTAAAATATTTTGATTAATATGGTGCTCATAATCATCGTTTATTAAAAAAGGACCAAAAAGGATGTTTTTGTTAGATAAATAAAAGCATAGAAAAGCAAAACCATAATTATCTTGGATTCTAAGGATTTTAGAATCTTTATGATTTTCTACAATGGTTTGTTTTTGAAGATTAATATCGTTTACGAATACTTCCGGCAAAACGGGATAGTTAGTTTCGTAAATTTTTTTATTATCTTCATAAATTGAGAAAGAGATGTTAGTCATGTAGTAAATATTGTAAGCAATTTTTTCTATTTTCATTTTCTGCACCTTCTTAACAATTATAGAAAAATTTGCTAATTATGTCAATATAATATTTGTAAAAGTTAAAATTTTGTATTTATTTTCTTAAGAGATGAATTCAGCTAAACAAAAATAAAAGACCGCTAAATTAAGCGGTCTTTAAATTATAAATTAAATTACGAAGTTTCCATCTTTGAAAATTTGAACTTTTGTACCATCTTTTTTAAAGCCGACAATATTCATGTCTTCACTACCGAACATGAAGTCAGAGTGTGACATTGAGTTGTTATAACCATATTTTTCTAATTCTTTAATATCCATTGAAGTACCGCCCTTGATGTTCATTGGATAAGCTCTTCCTAGCGCTAAATGGCAAGATGCATTTTCATCAAACAAAGTATTAAAGAAAAGAATATTTGCTTGTGATATAGGAGAGTTGTAACTAATTAAAGCAACTTCACCAAGATAAGAACTTCCTTCATCAAATTCTATAAGGTTTTTAAGCGTTGATTTTTCTTTCTTAGCATCATAATTCACTACTTTTCCATCTTTAAACTCTAACCAAAAATCTTCAATAAGATTTCCTTGATAATCTAAAGGTTTTGTAGCAACTACTTTACCGTTTACACCATATTTATGAGGCATAGTAAAGTTTTCTTCAGTTGGTATGTTAGGATTAAAGACTACGCCAGTTGTTGCTTTTTCTTGACCGCCAGACCATACATGATTATCTACTAATTTGATTGTTAAATCAGTGCCTAGTGAGTTAGTGAAATGTAGAGATTCAAATTGATAGTCATTAAGTATCTTATTGTGATCGATTAATGATTTGTTATGTTTGTTCCATTCTTCAATCGGATCAGTGGTTTCATTAACTCTTGATGCATTAAAAATCGCTTGCCATAGAGCTTCATCAGCTTCAGCTTCATCCATGTTAGGGAATACTTTTTTAGCCCAGATTGGATTAGATGCAGCAATAATTGTCCATTGACTACGATTACCCATCATGTGTTCGCGGTAGAAACCTAACGCTTTAGAAGATGCTATACCAGCTGCTTGTATTTTGCTTGGATCAACGCCTTTGTTTGCTCCAGGTATAGGCGATACAATTGAAACAACACAAGCACCATTATCAACAAAGTATCTCATTCTATCAATTGAATATTGAGGAATATCAGATAGGGTTTCAATAGTTTCGTATTCATAAGAATAACGACCAGATATTTCATCTCTCCAAAAAATTGTTACTTTTTTCGCTCCAGCCTCATAAGCACTTTTTACTACTTTTCTAGCAATATCAGCCGCTTCAATCGGGGCGTTCACAACAACGATTTGGTCTTTTTGAACATTGGCACCAATTTTTACAGCTAAATTAGCTAATTTTTCAACTAAAATTTCTTTTGGCATTTTATTATATCCTTTCTAATTGACTCTAAAGTTAATTATAACATGTAATTATAAAATAATAAAAGATTTGTTTAACTTTGAATAGTCATTTAGTCAATGTGTATAAAAATATTTTTTATGGTATAATTTAAATAAATATAGACGCAAGTAAATAAATAGGAGAGATTATTATGGAAGAAAGAACATATGTAAGCTGGAATTTTATCGAAGATTTTATGATAAGTGCTTTTAAAAAGATTGGGGTTCCTGAAGAAGACGCTAAAATTTGCGCAGATGTTTTAATGGAAAGCGATAGAAGAGGAATCGAGAGTCATGGAGTCAATCGCTTTAAACCTATTTATATCGATAGAATTAATGCTGGAATTCAAAAACCAGTTACAAAAATAGATGTATTAAGAGAAACTCCAACAACAGCTGTCTTTGATGCAAACGATGGTATGGGTATGGTTGCCAGTTACAAAGCTATGAAATTAGCCATAGAAAAAGCCAAAAAGTATGGCATGGGTATGGTAGCAGTTAGAAATTCAACACATTATGGTATCGCAGGTTATTACGCTACCATGGCTAGCAATGCCGGTATGATTGGAATTACAGGAACTAATGCTAGACCATCTATAGCTCCGACATTTGGAGTTGAAAATATGTTGGGGACTAATCCTTTGACTTTTGGTATACCGACTGACGAAGATTTTCCTTTTGTTTTAGATTGTGCAACAAGCATAACTCAAAGAGGAAAGATTGAATATTTCGCTAAAACGGGTAAAGATACACCTAAAGGTATGGTTGTTGGTAGAGACGGATTAGCGAAAACCGATTCAAAACAAATTTTAAAAGATCTTGTAAATAATGAAGCTGCTTTAGCCCCTCTTGGCGGCATTGGCGAAGAATTGGCTGGTTATAAAGGATATGGTTATGCAACTGTTGTAGAAATCCTTAGTGCTGCATTACAAGCAGGTAGTTTTCTCAAAATGTTGAGTGGTAAAGATGAATCCGGGAAACTAGCTCCTTATCATCTAGGGCACTTCTTTATCGCAATTGATACAGAAGCGTTTATGGGATTAGAAAGTTTTAAGAAAACAGCTGGAGATATATTAAGAGAACTTAGAAGTAGTGAAAAAGCACCTGGAGAAGAAAAAATCTATACTGCTGGAGAAAAAGAATACTTGGTTTGGCAGGAAAGAAAGGAAAAAGGAGTTCCTCTAAATGAAGCATGTAAAGACGATATTATAAAAGTAAATGAAATGCTTGGATTAGATAAGAAACTACCTTTTTAATATAGAAAAATGGGAAAATACGATGAAAATATAAAGAAACTTACAAAACTACAATATCATGTGACACAAGAAAAAGGTACAGAAAAACCTTTTGATAATGAATATGATGCGGAGTTTAGAGAGGGAATATACGTTGATATAGTTTCCAAAGAAGTACTGTTTTCTTCCAAAGAAAAGTTTAACTCCCATTGTGGCTGGCCTTCATTCACTAAACCGATAAAAGATGAAGTAGTTAAAACAAAATTTGATTTTTCATTTGGAATGATAAGAACAGAAGTAAGATCAAAAGACGCTGATAGCCATCTAGGTCATGTGTTTGATGATGGGCCAAATGGAAGTTTAAGGTATTGTATCAACTCCGCATCATTAGAATTTATTCCGAAAGAAAAAATGGAAGAAAAAGGATATGGAGAGTATCTAAAAATCTTTGAAGGAGATACAAAATGAGTGAACGAATAAAAAATAACCGACAAGCAATCAAACCGAGATGGTTAGATTTATACACATTAGAAAGCGCCAAAAGAAAAGGCTTAGATAGACCAAAGCAGTTTCTTGAGGTTCCTGAAGATTCTTTGAAAATTCCACTTGATATTGAGTTTTCAAACATTAAGCAAAAGACTTTAACAGAAGTAATTGCAAGTAGAAGAAGTTTAAGAGAATATCGTGATACATTCTTAACTTTTGAAGAATTATCATATCTTTTATGGGAGACTTGCCGTGTTGATAGTTTCAGAGAAAATGCAGTCTTTAGAACAATACCTACCGCTGGAGCCACTAACTCAATGGAAACATATGTTTACGTTAATAAAGTAGAAAAATTAAAAGCAGGAATTTATTTGTATCTTCAAGATACTCATCAATTGGCTTTGATTAAAAGAGAAAAGAATCTCGAAGATATTGTCAATGATTCGTTATTAAAACAACTTCGTAATGCTCAAGCAGTGTTCTTCTTTACTACTATACCGGCTAGAACTGAGTATAAATATGATTTTTGTGCTCATAAAATGATAGCTATAGAATCAGGACACGCGTGTCAGAATCTTTCTTTAGCTGCAGAAGTTATTGATGCGGGTGTTTGTGCAATATGCGCTTACGATCAAGAAAAGGTAGATAAAGTCTTAAATATTGATGGTGAAGAGCATTTCACCATGTATTGTGCAACAGTTGGTAAGAAGAAATAATTTAATTCACTAAGGGGAAATCAACTATGAAAATAAGCGACATTGAATATCGGACTTTACAAGAAGTAAGAGAAATGCCAAGATTTGATCTAAAATCAATGCCAAAAAGAGCTAAATGGTATTTACAAGTGGTTGCGTGGTTACTAAGCATACCAGAAACATTTTTGCGTCGTGTCAAGATTGTCAAAGTTAATATGGAGAAAGTCAAAGGTCCTTATATATTGTTGTGCAATCACAACAGTTTCTTCGATTTTAAAGTAGCTACAAGAGCTTTTTTTCCAAGAAGAGCGAATTATATAGTTGCAGTTGATGGTTTTATTAATAGAGAACAACTAATGCGAAATGTTGGATGTTTAGGCAAACGTAAATTTGTATCTGATCCAGCTATTGTAAAACAACTAAAGCATAGCCTAGAAGTAAATAAATCAATTGCAGTAATTTATCCAGAAGCTAGATACTCTTTGATTGGAACAACCGCAATTCTTCCTGATAGCTTAGGGAAGTTAATTAAAATGTTTAAGTACCCAGTAGTAAGTTTGATTTCGCATGGCCATCATTTACATGAACCAGTTTGGAACCTAATTAAAAGAAAAGTGCCAGTGAAATCAGTCATGACTTATTTGTTTTCAAAAGAGGATTTGGAAAGTCTCTCGTTACAAGAAATTAATGAGAAAATTAAGGAAGCATTCTATTATAATGACTATGAGTACCAAGTAAATAACAATATCAAAATAAAGGGAGATAACCGTGCAAAAAACCTTCATAAAGTTTTATATAAATGTCCACATTGTTTAACTGATTACAGCATGAAGAGCGAAAACAATAAGCTTTTCTGTGAAAAATGTCACCACGAATATCATGTTGATGAGTATAGCAGACTTAATGAAAAAGACGGTCAAACAATCTTCAATTTCATTCCTGATTGGTTTGAATGGCAAAGGGAAGAAGTAAGAAAAGAGATTGAAAACAATAAGTATGATTCTACTATTGAAGTCCATATAGATTCCTTACCAAATAGTACAGGATACTATCGATTAGGCGTTGGAAAGCTCACTCATAATGAGAATGGTTTTCTTTTAGAAGCTACCTTGCAAGGTGAAAAATTTGAAGTTTATAAACCAGTTCTAAGTAATTATGGGGTCCATGTTGAATTCGATTATTTCGGTAAAGGTGATTGTTTAAGTTTTTCAACAAATGACGATACTTATTATTTATATCCGCTCGATCAAAATTTGTCAGTCACAAAGTACCACTTCGCAGTTGAAGAATTATATAAATTAACAAACAAAAAATCTACTCTCAGCGAGTAGATTCTTTTTTTTAATAATATGCGATATGTCCTTGACATCTTGTTTCAGTACCGGCTTGATAAAAACCGTCTTTTTTTAATATTATTTGACCATTACCAAATCCGCCGATTCTTTTTTCAATTAAGATGTCATGACCACAACTTTTTAAAAACTCAATCACGGAT
Source organism: Tenericutes bacterium HGW-Tenericutes-5 (assembly GCA_002839125.1). Lineage (GTDB taxonomy): Bacteria > Bacillota_I > Bacilli_A > Izemoplasmatales > Hujiaoplasmataceae > UBA2289. The sequence goes on along the minus strand of PGXI01000004.1, from coordinate 5,248 downwards.
TCATTAAAAGACGGTTCTAAAGCCACTGCCTTTTTTTCATCCCATCTAAATCTCGGCGCATCTAGCGCTGCTTGTGGATCCATGTTAAAATCAATCATGTTCATTAAAACTTGAAGGTGTCCTTGAGGCTGCATAAACCCTCCCATTACACCAAATGGACCAACTGGAAGATTATCTTTCATTAAAAATCCAGGAATTATCGTATGATAAGTTCTTTTGTTTGGCATTAAGCAATTATCATGATTTTCATCAAGCGAGAACGTATGCCCTCTATTTTGCATAGATATCCCGGTATCATCAATTACTATCCCACTACCAAAGCCCATGTAGTTACTTTGGATGAAAGATACCATATTACCTTCACTATCTGCAGTGGCTAGATACACGGTACCGCTGCTTTTGTAATCAATAGGTTCATGAATTAAAGCTCTATCAGTAATATCTTTTCTTCTTTTTTTAGCATATTCTTCACTTAAGAGATATTGAGGGTTCATCTTCATAAATAAAGGATCGGTAACAAATTTTAAAGTATCTGAAAAAGCAATCTTTATTGCTTCAATCTGTTTGTGGAATGTTTTAGGGTCATTATAATCAAAGGTGTCAGTCTTTAATAGGTTTAATGCCATAAGGGCAGTAATACCTTGTCCATTAGGTGGAATCTCTAAAACATCATAACCTTTATAGTTAACAGATATTGGTTCAACAAATTCTACGTCGTAGTTTGCTAAATCTTCTTTATCAATAAAGCCGTTATGCTTTTTCATAAAAGAATCAATTTTTTCAGCTAAATAACCTTTATAAAAACTATCGCTATTAGTATAACCTATCTCCTCAAGAGTCTTAGCAATCAGTTCGTTTTTAAATATATCGCCAGTACGGTAGAAATCATCACCGTTTTTAAACACTTCGAAGAAATGTTTGAATTCATCGCCTTTGTTTTGTTCTTCGTAATATTTGATAGCCCTCTCGAAGTTATTACCGACATTATGGCCGATAGAATATCCTTCTCTAGCTAGATTTATTGCCGGTGTAAGAACTTCAATTAAGCTTAAGTTACCAAATCTTTCAATTAGTCGAGCCCAGGCTTTTGGAGTACCGGGAACAGTAATAGGTACTACGCCAAATCTAGGCATTGTTTCGTATTTTAAATTTTTAACTTTTTCTATTGAAATATTTCTTGAACTACGCCCAGAACCATTTAACCCATAGATTTTGTTTTTAAAATACACGATAGCAAAAGCATCGCTACCAATGCCATTGCTACAAGGTTCTACGACAGTTAAACAAGCAGCAGTAGCTACTGCAGCATCGATAGCGTTACCACCTTTCTTAAGAATTTCTAGACCTGCTTGAGCAGCTAATCCTTCTGAAGTGGCAACAACTCCATTTTTTGCATAAACGGTTTGTTTGATACTTGGGAATACGTTCATATTAAAAACCTTTCAAATGAATTTTCTTATTTTTTAAAGAATGGTAAATCATCAATGTTATAAGCATTAACTAAAGGTCTTTTGTTTTTTTCAAAGAATATATGCAATTCATTATTATGGACAATAATCAGTTGTAAAACAACATTTACGCCAATAAGAATTGTTCTTAGTAAAAAGAATGTATCTACTGTCCTATCAATCGCTACTGGATCTGGACCAAAGAAATTAGTTATGAGATTTAAAATAAATGGTTGATATAATGAAAAAAATATAAAACCATAAACCGCAAACCACATAAAACTTCTTTCATTAAGTTTATATGTTTTGTTTTGTAAAACTACACCAAATGCAATCAGTACGGTTATAAAAGAACCTAAAAATGATATTATACCAAGTAATGAGAAGTTTCTTCCTGCAAGTTGATAGAGCATGAAATAGCCAAATAAACTAACAATTGTCATAGCGTGATATCCTGTAATCATCTTAGATTCTCGGTAAAAGATAAGACTAATAACATTGAAAGTAATAAAGGTAGTAAACATTAATAAGTAATGATACTCTCCAATGTTATATTGAGTCAAAATAGCAGTTGCAATACCCGCAGCCGCTACTATAATCCAAACAAAAATCTTCCTAATCATAAAAATCACCTCGTCATTATAAAATAATAACATAAAAAATCATGTTTTTCTATATTAATCAGTTTCTACTGTGATAAAATAACAATAAGGTGATGAATATGTATGATAAACTAATTAATTTGATTGAAAAAACGAAAAAGCCTTTAACTAAATACGATTTTATTGATGCTTATAAAAGATTAGGAATAAAAAAGAATTCGTTTTTAGAAGTTCATTCATCAATTTCTAATTTTGGCTATATTGTAAACAAAGAATATGATATTTGTGATAGTTTGATAGAAACTGTAACTGATGGGGTTGTCATTATGATGGGACATACTGGAGAATTTTCCGACCCAAGCGAATGGGTTAATCCTCCAGTGCCTAAAGAGTGGCATTTATTTATAAACGAACACAGAAAGCCATTTGATAAAGATTTATTCATTCCGGAAAGAATTGGTAAAGTAGCTGCACTTTTTCCAAGGTATAAGAATGTATCTAGAACAAATCATCCAACACAATCAATGTCAGTCTTAAATAATACTAATGACCCTTCTTGGATTGAACACGATTTAGATGATACTAAAATGATTAACCCATTATCGAAACTGGCTAAAAGTAAAGGGAAAATTTTGTTTATAGGCACAGATTTTAATTCCTGTACATCAATTCACTTAACAGAGCATTTAAGTCCTTACTCATGTCAAAAAGACTATAATTATCAAAGATTAAATGATGAAAGTTTGATAGAAGACGTTATCGTAAGATTAAAATATATTGAAGATGACGAAGTAGATAACTTTAAAGCAATAAAGGAGTTATATATTTCAAAGTATGAAGGAACTGAGTTTTATAAAAAAGAAGTTCTTGGATTAAGTACAATAACTTTAATTGATGCTAAAGAATTATTTGAAGTAGCTAAGGAGTTTCATACAAGTTATAGAAAATAAAAAAGTTGACTACTTTTTTATAGTCAACTTATAAATATTATTGATTGTTTAAACTCTTTCTTTGTATTTGAAAGTGTAACTATCCATTTCTTGATTCCGATCAAAAATATAAATTATAATTGATTGTAAAATAGAGATAATTACTTGTATTACAACATAAACTACTTCAAGAACGATTAAGGCATCGGTAACATCAGTAGCATTAGGTCCAAAGATTGAAGCAATCAAGTCAACTAAAAAGAAATTATAATATGATGCAAAAAAGAAGTTAATAATAGAAAAAAACAGAAAACTTAAAGCTATAAATCGATTTTTGTTCGCTTGTAGAACAATTCCAAAACCAATCATCAAGTTAACAACAGAACCGAAGAAAGAAACTATTCCAACTAATCTTATGTTCGGAGAATTTAAACTATACACTTGAATCAAACTCATAAAAACCCAAAAGGAAAGTGTAGTAAATATTGATATAAAGGCATATGATGTAATAAGTTTACTTTCACGGTAAAAAACATAGACAATGATATAAAATGGAACAGTTAAAAGAAACGAAATCAATGGATATATTTCGTCAAACACAAAGTAATATAAAATTAAGTGCCCTATTAGTGATAAAATAATAATAGGTATGAATATGTATCTTTTCTTCATGTTGTTCACCTGTGTAATAATTATATCATAGACTTTTCAGCAAATAAAACAATAGGAGGTATAAAATTAATGGAATTCAAGAAATCTTTACCACCAGGAACGGTTTTTAACACCAGTGATAAAAAGATGGCAACTAAAATCAAAAAAATATACTATAACGGCAATCAAATAAGTGTAGATGCGCCGATAGCAGACAGTCAAATATGGGTTAAGGTTAGTGGTCTTGGCGATAGTCAAAAGATCGTCGAAGAATTAAGAAATTCAAATATCGATTATTTGGTTATTGAAGATATTTTCAATTTAACTCAAAGAGCAAAAATTGAAGAAATTGAAAATGGCTTCTTAGCAGTATTAAAAATTACTAGTTATAATAAAGACAAAAGCTTTACTCATGAATATCTATCAATCATATTAAAAGACAATATAGTTTATTCGTTTGATGAAGACGATACTGGAATTTTGAATATTATTGAAGATAGATTGATGGCTAATCAAGGAAAATTACAATCTTATCCAGCTAAGTTTTTATTCTATACTATAATTGACACATTAATAGATATTAATATTTTATTTGAAAACGAGATTGGTAGGCTAATAATTGATTGGGAAGATAAAATACTTGTTGATAAAAAGAAAGAAATTAATGACTTGCACCAGATTAGAAAAGAAGTATTATTAATGAGAACACACACGTTATCTTTTATAAAGTCTTTGGAAATAATTAAAGATATTTATAAACATCCTGCGATTTTAGAATTTAAAAAATATTATCTTGACTTATTTGACCACTTGTACCGTTTAAGTGATCGATTAAATATCGATTTAGAAAACATTCGAACCCTTAATGATATTCATCAAAACAATATTAACGAAAGAACAAACTCAATTATGAAAATTCTAACGATTTTTTCCGCAACCTTTATTCCTTTATCGTTTTTGGCAGGGGTATTCGGAATGAACTTCGTTTATATGGATATATTTAACAATCCAAATGGGGTTTGGATATTCATCGGTATATGTATAACGATATTTATATTAATGCTTGGATTTTTTAAGTATAAGAAGTGGTTTTAGATTAAATCAATAAAACAAAAAGCGCTTTATTTAGATAAAATAAGCGCTTTTAAATTTTGAAAAAAAACTAAATTGAAGCTACTTCACTTACGATAGACTTAATAATTTCAATCGCTATATACATCTCTTTAATAGAAGCATACTCAAATGGTCCATGGAAGTTATAGCCACCGGTTCCAAGATTAGGACATGGCAATCCCATAAACGTTAATCTAGCTCCATCAGTACCACCACGAATAGGTTCAATGATTGGATCTAGATGATTTTCTTTAATAGCCTTGATTGCGATATTGATAATTTCTGGATAATCATCCAAAACTTCACGCATGTTATAATATGAGTCAGTTATATCTAGTTCAACGGTATTTGCCCCATATTTTTTATTTAAATAATCGCTATTCATAATAAAATCTTGTTTTTGTTTCTCGAAGATGGTCTTATCATGATTTCTAATGATATAAATCATTTCTGTTTTCTCAACAGCACCATTAACAGAAATTAAATGATTGAATCCTTCATAATT
>PGXI01000120.1 GCA_002839125.1 Tenericutes bacterium HGW-Tenericutes-5 | reverse complement strand
TTTAGATAATGAGACACAATTAGAGAAACAAGGAAAACTAAAATTAGGATGTTATAGAAAATAAAATATATTAGATCAAGGCCTGGAATTATTAAAAAGACACCTTCTGGAAAAAGGAATAAATATCCAGCTGCTATAAGAATTACAAAGATTATGAACCAAAAAATAATTTTTGTAGTCTTAGTTTTTTTCATCTGTAACCTCGCTTGAATTCATAATATGATATTATATCATAATCCCACTAAAAAATAAACTTGAAAGGGTAGAAAAACATTTTGATATTCAATGTTTTTTTTCGCAAAGAAAAAACCTACATAGGTAGGTTTTAAATTCCAAGTTTAGTACTATTCTTTTACATATGGTAACAAAGCCATAAAGCGTGCTCTTTTAATTGCAGTCGCTAAATGTTTTTGATAATATGCGCTTGTTCCAGTGACACGTCTTGGTAGAATTTTGCCTCTATCTGAAACGAATTTTCTTAATAATTCGAAATCTTTAAAATCGATATATGTGACTTTATTTTCAGTAAAATAGCATCTTTTTCTATTTCTACGGCCTCTAGATTTAAATCCTGGTCTAGCCATTATTTATTCCTCCTTTTTTAGAATGGTAAGTCATCTTCAACGTTGTTGAAAGTCCCTGTATCAATATCATTGTCTTCATTTTTCGCATCATATGAATCGTCAGTTCCCGATGACTTTGAATCTAAAAACACCACTGAGTCACATACAATTTCTGTGACATAACGTCTTGCGTTAATTTTTTCATCCATGTAGTCACGTGTTTGTAAACGGCCTTCAATGGCAACCATCGAACCTTTGTTTACATACTTAGCAACGTTTTCTGCTTGTTTACGCCAAGCAGTACAATTGAAAAAGTCAGCATTTTTGTCATTATTTGTGTTATTAGATTGAAACGGGCGATTGACTGCTAAAGAGAATGAGCATACAGGAATATTATTTGGTGTGTATCTTAATTCAGGGTCTCTTGTTAGTCTCCCGATAAGTACAACTTTATTAAACATTCAATTTTCCTCCTAAGCTTCGTCTCTAGCAATAACGATATGGCGAATGATATCTTCACGGATTTTCATTACGCGATCAACTTCATTGATTGCTTCGATTGGTGCAACTACGTTTAAAACAACATAGTAACCTTTTGTAAAATCGACAATCTCATAAGCTAGATCTCTAATGCCCCATTCATCAACTTTTGCTTCTTGAGAACCATTGCTAGTTAGAATTTGATTTAAGTTCATAATTAAATCTTTTCTCGCTTGTTCTTCAAGATTAGGACGAATGATGTACATGATTTCGTATCTTTTCATACTTATACCTCCTTTTGGTCTTTTGGCTGCTTATAGCAGCAAGTGAGATAAATCACAACGATGTATTATATCATACTTAAATAATTATGTCTAGAAAAAAAACACCTTTTCAGGTGTTTGTTTTTAACTAGTTTGTTGTTGTTTCTAAAACAGTTGTTGGAGCTTCTGTAGTAGGTTCTTCAGTAGTTGGATTTTCTTCTGGGATGTATCTTCCTTGGAATATTTCTACTACTTCTTCGTAAACTTCTGCATCAGCTATCAATAAACAATTGCCGTTAATGTAATCAGCTGCATCCAATCCTTCAACAAGGGCTTGTAATGTTGGGCTTTGGTCTAAAACTTCATTCATTCTAGCTTCTGATTCAAATTCAATTACGACAACAACAATATCTCTTGAATCTGTGAATGCATAAACAGAAAATCCAATCACATTTGCAATTTGATTGATTGTAACTGTTGTTGCTGCAGGTATAGTTGATGTGGTTGTAATGTCGTTGAATTCTTCTGTTGTAATTGTAGTTTCAATAATTGTGATGTTTAAGTCTTCAACAATTGCATCTACATCGCTAAATAAAAGGGAATCCCCTTTAAAGTTATATTCATAATAGTTGTAACCAGCTTCTTTAAAGTTCTTTGTTATTTTGTTGATAGAACTACAAGCAGTCAAACTACCAATTAACAAAACAAATGTTAATAAAACTAAAAATTTCTTAAATGTTCTCATAAATGCACCATCCTAAAATATAATATTTCATATTATAACTATCTCTTGAAAATTATATCTTAATCAAGGAGATAAGTCAATAAAAATTCTTTTCGTTACTTACTGTGTTTTCTTTCTATAAGGGATTAACATTGATACTTTTTCTTTGTATTCTTGATAACCTGGTCGGTTTTGTAATTTCTTTTCCATCATTGGAATTGATATAAACATAAATAGAAGAATCATTAATATTGGATATGCGATATTTTTGTTGATAACTCTAACAAAGGAGAAATACATTAAATATATACCAATCCAAAATGTCAATTCGCCTAGATAATTAGGATGTCTTGAATACTTCCAAAGTCCTTCATCAATACAGCTACTTTTTGTTTTATTGTTCATGCGGAAATCATACATTTGTTTATCGGCTATAAACTGAATCGCAGCAGCTGACAAAGACAAAATAAACCCGATGATAAATATTGCATTGATACTTTGATATTGCATTACATCATGAGCGTTAATTAGTTGAATGTAAACTACCAAAGTTGGAATCATATGTATCCCAAAAAAATTTGTCACAAAATAAAGTTTTGGAGCTTGATTTCTTAAATGCGTATAGCGCCAATCTTGGTGTTTAAAATCACTCCAGTTTTTCCACCAGTTTAGAGTCAATCGAATTCCCCACACTAAAACTGCAATCAACAATAAGATAACATTGATACTTAAATTCTTGTAAATCAAAATCCATTCAATAACAATCACAATTGGAATAACACTCCAATAAGGATCGTAAAGCGAAGCATTTTTGGTAATGTTACTAAAGAAGAATATAACTACTGTCATAAATACAGTTGAAGCAAGCGTTGTTAAAACGATATCATATTCATTATTGATGCCATATAAAAGCGTTAAAGCTCCGATGAATATCGCCAATAAATAAGTGACTAGAAAAACCCATAATGTCTGTTTCTTCGTCAAAGATGTCAACTCCATAACTATCCTCCAATTTTCAGTATTAAAATTGTAA
>PGXI01000119.1 GCA_002839125.1 Tenericutes bacterium HGW-Tenericutes-5 | reverse complement strand
GCCGTTATGATTAGATATTTAACAAAAAACATTGAACTAGAAAGAGATAAAATTAGAAAACATATTTTGAGAGAATTAAAAACAGGAATTCTTCAAGGGCTAATAATTGGTGTCTTAATCTTTTTGATGATAAACATTACAAACCAAATTATCTATAAAGAAATATCTTCACCAAATCTAATTTATGCAACTGTTACTTCCGGATCAATTTTTATTGCTTTGATGGTATCAACCACTTTAGGAGCAATGATTCCCTTAATAATGACAAAATTAAAAATTGACCCTGCAGTTGCTTCAGGACCTTTTATCACCACAATATCTGATATAATAACTCTATCAATTTACTACTCAATCAGTCTTTTGATATTGTTGCCATTATATATAAACTAGGAGGAAATTATGAATTTCACAGGAAAACAAAAAGCACTTTTAAGAAAACTAGCTAATGATAAACCAATAATGTTTCAAATTGGTCTTCAAGGTTTAACGGAAACAGTTATCTCAAGCATCAAAGAAAACCTTAAGAAACATGAAGTTGGAAGAGTAGCTGTATTAAAATCATGTCCAACCGATATCAATGATTTAATTATTGAACTAGGAGAAAAAGATATCATCGTAGTCTATAAAATCGGTAGAGTTTTACTTTTATACAAAGAAAACCCTGAATTAAAGGATAGGATTAAATTATGATGAAGATTTTACTAACCAATGACGATGGGTATGATAGCGAAGGAATAACGATTCTTTATGAAGAGTTGAAGAAGTATGGTGAAGTATTACTAGTAGCTCCACATCACCATATGTCTGGAGCATCCGTCTCAAGAATCTTTTGGACAAAAGTAAAGGTTCATAAACACGCTGATGATATCTACTCAATCGAAGGAACACCAGCTGATGCTGTCTCTTTAGCTTTACACGGTTTAAATTACCGCCCTGATGTTGTTGTCTCAGGTATCAACAACGGCCTTAATGTCGGTGCAGATACAGTCTATTCAGGAACAGTAGGCGCTTGCATGGAAGCACTAAAAGCCAAAATCCCGGCAATAGCTCTTTCTGTTGACTTTGATCACTTTAAACAAGGCAAAAAAGACCTACCAAAGGTTTTAGATTTTATCTTCCATAATAATCTATTGTCAAATCGTTATCTCTTAAACGTCAATTTTATTGCGAAAGATTTTAAAAAATCTAAAGGCATCCTGATAACTGACCTAGGATTTAGACCAACAGAACATTACTATGTTAATGAAGGTGACTACTATAAAACAAAACGCAATTTTTCAACCTTTGAATTTGTTCCTGAAACCGATCTGTTTGCAGTTAACAATGGCTATATATCGATAACACCATTAAAATTTGCTAATCAAACTGAACATGGACTTAAGGAATTAAGAAATAAGGTGAATCAAATTGGTCAAGAATAGCTGGATTTATTATCTAATCTATTTTCTCAATTTAGTACTGGTAGTAATCCTTATCGGTTTTGTGCTTGAAAACACCTTAATTAAAATTTTATTAGCTATCTATTTATTGATTTTTTCATCAATCATCTCATTTATTAGTAGAAAGAAAGGTAGATGAATTATATTTTATGATAAACTCGGAAATTATCCCCATACTCTTAGAAGAAACCAAAGACTCTTTAATTGTTGCGGCCACTAAATACGGTGACGCTACCGATGTAAAAGAACTCTTTGATTGTGGAATAAACAATATCGGTGAAAATCGAACTAATGCTTTTTTAGAAAAGTACGATCTTTTACATGATTTAGATATTACTTGGCATTTTATCGGTCATCTTCAATCAAAAAAAGTAAAAACAGTTATCGATAAAATCGATTTTCTTCATTCACTTGATAGAATCTCTTTAGCCGATGAAATTCAAAAATACCGAAAGCTACCTTTAAACTGCTTTATTGAGGTAAATATAGCTGATGAAGACAGTAAATATGGCTTAGCAGTAGATGAAGTTGTTTCTTTCTATCAAAAAATAAAAAACTATGATAAAATAAGAGTAATCGGTTTAATGGGAATGGCCTCATTAACCGAGGATACAGATTTGATTCATTCTCAGTTTGAAAAATTAGTTTATCTCAAAGAAGAACTAAATAAAAACCATGATGGACAAATTGAATATCTATCAATGGGAATGACCAATGATTATAAAATAGCCTTGAAACTTGGCGCTACACACTTGCGACTTGGTTCAATCCTATTTAAAAAGGGAGAGAATTAAGATGGGTCTTTTTGGAAAGAAAAAAATAATACCAACAAATGTTGATTTCGAAGATCTAACCTTTGTAAAAGTAAATGATAATAAAGACGTCTATAAATATGCAGAAATAATCATGCACCGAATGCCAATAGTACTAAACTTCAGCGACTGCTTAATCTCAGAAGCTAATGAAGTGTTGATGTTCTTAACCGGTGTTTTATATGCCTGTGATGGCGAAATTGTAAAAATTCAAGATAAGATTTATTTGATGGCACAAAAGAGTGACTTATTAGGTCCAACGCTAAACAAATTTATCAATGACTATAGAAAGCAATAAGGATTATTTATGTTAATATTTTTAGAATACGCATACTATGTACTACTAGCATATTTTTACACCATGATCGTTTACGTTTTATTAAGTTGGACACCTTTAAGAAACAGTCGTTTTTACTATATTTTAGGCAAAATTGTAGATCCGTATTTAGGAATCTTTAGGGGTTGGTTAGTATTTTCCAATATTGATTTCACCCCAATGCTTGGTTTAATTCTTTATCAAGTGCTTTTAGGCGTAATTGCTAGAGCCATTTAATTAAAAAGACTTGATAAATCCCCTAAAATTGTGTATAATCATTAAAAGATAATCGAAGATTGGGACAAGGTTAAAAAATAAACTTTTAGAGAGTCTGGAAATCGGTGAAACCAGATAAGCTTTATTTTTATAATTATCACCCATGAGAGAACTACTAAAATAATAGTAAGTAGTTACGTATTGCTGGCGTTAACAGCCTTTTTGAGTGCTAGTATTTTTACTAGAACTAAGGTGGTACCGCGGAAAATTTTCGTCCTTAATTTTTTAATGAATTAAGGATTTTTTTTATTATTAAAAACTTGTG
>PGXI01000003.1 GCA_002839125.1 Tenericutes bacterium HGW-Tenericutes-5 | reverse complement strand
CGGACACCGGCAACGATGATGATTGCCATCATCCAACCCAGTGAAGAGGCGAAGGAGAATGTAGCGGTTTGAAGGAAATTGTAATTACGGTTGACGAAGAAAAGCGAAACAGCCAATACCACGCAGTTAACGGTGATCAATGGAAGAAAGATACCGAAAGATGAATAGACTTTAGGCAAGTATTTTTCAATAAAGATTTCCAGAATTTGAACTGTTGCGGCGATGGTGATAATAAACACCAGCAGAGCTAAATTCGTTGTATTGGTTGCTTTTAATAGTAAGTAAATCGGATAGTTGATAATACCGGTAAGTGTTACGACGATAACAACAGCCAAACCCATCCCCTTGGCATTTTTAACGTTGGTAGAGATGGCAATCAACGGACACATACCCAAAATAAAGGTAAATGCGATATTGTTATTCAATAATGATGAAATAAAGAGATCAGTTAAGTTCATATGGAACCTCCTTAAACGGTTTCATAGTAGTGGATCCATTCGCGGATCAACCATATGAATAACCCAAGAACAAAGAAGCCACCTGGTGCCAATGCCATGACTGCCCAAGTCGGAAACGTAACCGGCATGATTTGGATATTTAACAGCGTTCCAAAGGCCAGTAACTCACGAACGACGGATACCATCAGCAATACGAAAGTATATCCCATACCACTGGCAAATCCGTCAATCAACGAATATCGGACCGGATTACGTACAGCAAATGCTTCTGCGCGTCCCATAACGATACAATTGGTGATGATAAGTCCTACATAAGCTCCTAAAGCATCAGCTATCGGCATGAAAAAAGCTTGAAGAACTGCTTGAACAGAAATAACATAGGTTGAGATTACAACCATATAAGTAACCATTCTTACTCGTGGCGGAATGATATTTCTTATTAAAGAAATCGTTAATGAACTAGCCATGATGACGAATGTCACCCCTAGTCCCATTGCAATTGCATTTTCAACTTTATTTGTAACAGCTAAAGCTGAACAAATACCTAATACAGCAACAACTATCGGATTACTTCTTGATATGCCATCTCTTAAGATGTTAAACCATTTTTTATATTTAACTCTGATAAGTTTCATAGCTACACTCCTAACTGGCTTTGAAGAAGCCATGCAAGTCTTGCTTGTGAATAGTCATCATTCATAATGTCTTGGAATCTTTTAGATGTGTTTGTGGCACCGACAATGGAATCAATTTCATTAGGTAAATTTGGAGCTGTATCTTTATTGATTTCAAATTGTGGAAGCATTTTTTTACCAACAAATGTTGCTAAATATTGGCTTTCCGCAATTACGCCACCTAATCCTGGTGTTTCTTCTTGTTGAAGGATTTTTACACTAAGAATAGTTTCAAAATCAGCTTCTAATGTAAGGATTCCTTCAATCGGTCCCCAAACACCACCACCAGAAATCGCAAAGCTAACCGCGTTTGTATCGGGATTGACATAGAATGTCCAGTCGCCAGAAATTACTATATCAATTTCTTGATCAAAGGTTTCGTTAATAGTTGCTAGAGTATAATCGATTCCATGAGATTCAAGTATGGCAATTTTAAGTTTTGCATCTTGATTATTCTGAATTCTTTCTGCAGTTAAGGCTTCAACTCCTAGTAATATACCAGAAGTTATAACTGCCATAACTAAAACAAATAAAATCATTCTGACAGTTGGTTTCATGCTTCAATCACCTCGTTTTCTTCTATTTCTTTGGTTTCTTTTTCAAATAGACCATCGATAAGCGGTGCAATAGCATTCATTAATATAACAGCGAAAATAATTCCTTCTTGGAAGGTCGCAAAGTTTCTAATTAGAATAGTGAAGAATGCTAAACCAACACCGTAAATTACTTTACCCCAAGGTTTTATTGGGGCTGTAACTGGGTCGGTAGCTACAAAGAAGGCAGCAAACATTAAACCACCAACAAATAGAGATATTATTGGATCAGGGAAACTTGCTGGTGCTAACCAATATCCTAAAGCTGTTAAACCTAAGAAAGATCCAATAAATGCTAGAGGTATTCTCCAATCAGCAACTTTCAAAACTATAAGTCCTATACCTAAGATTATAATTCCGATTCTAAAAGTTTCACCAATTGCTCCAGGTACATTTCCGATTAATAAATCAATTAATGGATAAGTAAATTCTCCACCTTTATTAAGCATTGCCAGTGGTGTAGAACCAGCAAAACTATCGATAGATGGATGAATCCATTCGGCTGCAGTAATTAGTGAAGGGAAAGAAATGGTGATAAACAAAACCCCAACAACAGCTGGATTAAAAATGTTTTTCCCAAGTCCTCCAAAAATTGCTTTACCAAAGAAAATTCCAAATACTGAAGCTACTGCCACAACCCAAAGTTTAACAGTTGGCGGTAACATCATTGTTAATACTAATGGAGAAACAATCCAAGAAATGTCGAATTCCAGTTTTCTAACTCTTGCGAAGAGATATTCTACAAGTCCCCCGGATACTAAAGCTACAGCCGCTACAGCTAGAACGTAGACTCCGTAAAGAATTGCAGAAGCTATTAAGAGAATAAGGAGGCTACCAGTAAAAATTAGCAGATTTTTTTTGGTAGGCGCAGTCTCCAATCTCAATTGCATTTTTTGCTCCATAAAAAACCCCACTTTCAAATATATTTAAATACTTCTTGATTATCATTTTATCATAAGCTTTACATCAAAAAAATAACTCAAGCTAAACTTTACAATGTTATTATTTTTTATAACTTTCAATTTGCTTATTTTCATTATCTTTTTTATATATCTTTTGGTTAAATTAATGTTATTATCAGCAAAAATTTACAATATTTTGATGTTATAGTTTTCAAAATATTTTTTGAATATGTTATAATTCATTTGAGGGTAGTTAAATGATGAACTTTAAGGAAAAAATTATAAAACCATTTTTAAGGCTTTTTTATCGAAGCAAATTTAAATTTGAAGTTAATTATGGGGATTTTGATCCAAAGCGGACTGACCCATATTTTTTGATTGGTAATCATTCCTCATTACATGACGGTTTATTTACCGCCACTTTTTTAAAGAAGTATCCATATCCAGTAATTAATGCTTTTATGTTTGTTAATAGAAAGATGAAATTTGTGTTGAAGAAACTAATTTACTCTATTCCAAAAAGAAAAGGACAAAGTGATATTACAACAATTAGAGAAATGATGAAGGTTATTAAAGGCGGAAGAGGAGTAATGCTATTTCCAGAAGGTAACTCATCTTTTTTCGGGGAACAAAGTGAAATTCCTTTTTCAACAGTTAAATTATTCAAGAAATTCAAGCTAGACGTTGTTATCTGTAAAACTAACGGTTCCTATCTATCGGCACCAAGATGGGGAGAAAAAACTACCCATAACGGACTTTTAGAATTAAACTTCAAAGTATTGTTTAAAGCTAACGAGTTAGAGAATCTAAGTTTAGAATATATCTATGAAAGATTAGTTGAAGAAATGAAGTTCAATGATTTTGATTGGAATCGAGAAAGAAAGTATTTGTATAAACCTAAACAAAGAGCTTTAGGTGTTGAAAACTACCTATATGTCTGTCCTAAATGTTTATCTCATCAAACCATTAGTACCGACAAGAATGATATTTATTGCAAGGATTGCGGAAGAATTGCTTACTTCAACGAATATTCTTTAATTTCTGGACTCGATTTCGATAATTTAGTTGATTGGGATAAACTCCAAAAAAAGCAAATTCCTGAAATTGCTAAAGAAGAAGTATATAGTAAAGGTTTGATGTACCTTGTTGATACGATAAAATATCGATCTAAGAAGTTGGGTGTAGCAGAGACAAAAATATTTAATAACTGTTTATATGCTAGGTTAAAACATATTGAGTACGTATTCGATTTAGATTTATTAACCGGACTTACCCTTACAAAAAAGAATGAAGTTTCATTTGATTATGAGGAAAAGACTTATTTATTCAAGTTAAAAGATCCAATGATATATATTGATATAATTAATTATATAAAGGAGAGAAAAAACAATGGATAATTGGGGAATAATTATTTACTTTATTTTGATAGGAGTGCTGTTATTTGTTGGTAAGTTGTTAAAGAAATATGTTCCATTCTTAAATAGAATTGTTTTACCAACGGCTTTACTAGGTGGGATAATAGGTCTTTTATTATCCAGTGTTTTTATTCCCGGTTCTTATGTAATTGATGTTGAAGTAATGACATCTATTGTTTATCATGCTCTAGCAATAGGTTTCATCTCGTTATCATTAAAAAGAACCAAAACTGATAATAAGAAAAAAGTTTGGTCTACGGGAATGGTTATCACTAGTACGTACGCCTTACAGGGCTTTATTGGTATTTTGATGGTTTTATTATTTTATAGTGATAAGTTTGTTGGGGCAGGTATGTTATTGCCTCTTGGCTTTGGACAAGGTCCAGGACTTGCGACTAGTTTTGGTAGAATGTGGACTGATATGCTAAATGGCTATGGAGTTGCTTTAGGAGCTTCATATGCATTCTTAGGATTTGTTTTCGGTGGAACTATTGGTGTTCTTGCGATTAATGTTTTGGCTAGAAGAAAAGGTGTTGAAAAGACAAAGAGATATTGGGATGACTCTATCAATAAAACTAATATTGAAATTGATACAGTAAAAGAAATATCTGTTCTTGATGGTTTAACAGTTCAAGTAGTTGTTATTATGTTAATATATGGACTAGTTTGGTTAACCTTATTCTTGCTTGAAGGTGTGTTACTTAACTTAGGAAATATCGGACAAACAATCTTTAATCTTCTATCAGGATTCAACTTTATCTTAGGTATTGCCTATGCACTTATTTACAAACAAATCGTTAAAAAGATTGAAAAGAAAGGTAAGAACCTTAATTTCATGACAAATGATTATATGCTTTCTAATATATCTTCATTGAGTTTCAATTTCATGATTACTGGTGCAGTTTTGACAATAACTATCGATTTTCTTACTGAATTTGGTTGGCTATTAATCTTAGTTTCAGCTATTGGTGGTTTCGCTACTTTATTCTATGTGCGTTTTCTTACACAGAAGGTTTACAGTGATTACAAAGATGAATATTTTGTTGGTTTATTCGGTATGTTAACAGGAGTAGCTTCAACCGGCATTGCGCTATTAAAAGGATTGGATAGAAACTTGGAAAGTCCTGTAGCGGAAGAAATGGTTTTAGGATCTGGTACAGCTATTACCATGGCCTTACCTTTATTTGGTTTTCTAATGCTACCGTCTTTAGGTTATGGTCAATCCTATGAGGGTATATTCGAGCTCATAGCATTATTTGGTTGTTTGGCGTATGTGATTGTCATGTTTGTCATATTGATGGTTAGAAGCAAGAAAACAGCGGTTAAAAAATAGGTTTAAATATACTGGACAAACTAATTAGTATATTCAATAGAATATCTATAGAAGTATGTTAAAGTAAATAACGATAATCATTTAGCTCATATTATGCTATAATATAAGTGTAGCTAATATATCTATATTATTTTTTAATTAAAATACAAATGAAATAGACGTGATAGTATACAGAAAGAGGTTTATTATGCCTGCATTCTACATTATCACTCAAGATGGATTCTTAAAAAAATATTATTCGGGACAGGATTTAACTTCTACGGTAGTTGAAAATATTAAGCCGGTGTTCTCTGACTTTCTTAGAAAAGCAATTACTTATAAGTCTTTTTCTGAAGCAAATGAAATTATTGTTGAAAAGAATTTAGTAAATTGTTTTGTTATTAATCAGTATGGTGAATTACAAAACCAATAGAAATAGTGATTTAATTATTAAGAAATTTTAAACAATCAACCATGATTTTGGTTGATTGTTTTTGTTATAGCTTATATTTTAAAACTTTTCTTAGTTATGTATACTACTACCTAAGTTTATGTTAAAATTAAGAAGGTTTTTAATAGATTTTTATGCTTTGCTGGAGGAATTATGATTAATAGTTTAGTTTTAGTACTTCAATTAGGATTATTATTATATTTGATCTTTTTTAAGAGAAATAATGATAGATTAGTTAGGTATTTGAATGATAATAAACCGGGAAGTTTAAGTTTAATTAAAGACAGAATTAAAATCATGGACTTGATTCAAAAACTAATTTTTATTTTTTTGTCACTTTTTATTATCTATGGTTTTGTGATGAATATATTATACAATTCATATTCCTTAATTCTGTTTTTTGTAGTTTTTATCTCTTTATCTTTTATATTTTGTTTATTATCTCCAGGTAAAATATTAACGTCAATGGGATTTTCAACAAAGGGCGAGACTTATTTCAGCAAAACAAAGAAGAAGGCAATTAATGCTTTAATTTATATCGTTTTCTTCTTTGGATTTGTATCATTAGGCATTTTTATGATAGCATCACGTACGCTGAATTCAATCGCTAAAGATTATGAGTTTTCAGAGAATTCTGACATCGAGTTTCCAATCGATTTTGAAACTAATCTTTTTGTTGAAGGCGAATACTTATACCTTTACAGCGATTTGGCTAGTGGTATTAATGTTTATAATCTAGAGGGAGAATACATTAGAAGCTATTACTTTTATGGCGGAATGAATGGATCTTCGATGATATATTTTAAAGATGACTATTTTTTTATCAGCACTAAAAGCAGTTCAGCACTTATAAGGTATCAAAACGGCGAATATGAAGGTCATTTAGAGGTAGAATACTTTGATGATTACGATCAGATAACTGTTTATGATAAAAACGGTGATATTTTGATGCCTAGTTTTTCTCTTGAGGATTTTTGGACAATTTATGCCTTTGATAACGATTATATATATTATGAGTCCAGCAGTAATGTTGGAGGATATTTTAAAACTAATGGAGTTAATTTAGAGCAGTGGAATTATGACATTTCCTCTTTTGTAACACAAATTGAAGATGGGGATTATCTATTAATTTCTAATGAAGTCTATAAAAACAATGATGTTATAATAAATACTAGTGAAATACACTTTGTTATAACCCATTTTGCTTTTATATGGCTGATAATGTTTATGTGTTTCTCAGTAATCTTTCCATTAACGAAACTTATTTATTTGAACGATTTAACCGATATTAGAGAAGTAAAACCGATTACTTCTAAAACCGATTTAGATCTTTTGAATCGTTATAAAAAAAGTTTGCGAATAGATTTTTTTGTTTCTATAATTCTAACTTTAACAATCTTTATTTTATATAATATATTTCTAAGTGAAGAATTTTTTGAAGGAGGAATCATATTATTAGTTGTGTTTTTCTTTTTAGGAATGATTTTAAATGATTTGCTTTTTGGATTTAGTAGTATTGGAAAAAGATTAGTTAGATTAAAACTTGTCGATACGGAAACCGACGGAAAACCAAAAATCAAAGCAGTTATAAAAAGAAGAATGTTAGAAATTTTTTCAACTGTTGAAGTTAATATTGAATCGTTAGATAGAATTGATAACAAAACAAGAACTAAACTTATCGATATCAAGAATAAAATCATTTAATCTTTTTTATAAAGCCCAATCGGGCTTTATTTTTTGTTTCAAGTAACATTTAATTTTAGTGTGTTATACTATAATTAAGCATGACAATTAAGGTCAAGAAATATAATTTTATTTAGTTTATAATATTTCCATAGGTGATTTAATGAGTGAAGAAAAGATTAGGATAGTAAAAGAAATTCAAAAATTTATAAAGGCAAACATTAAAAATCAAATCACATTATCCGATATTTCTAAGCACGTAAACTACTCTTTATGGTATAGTGCACGTATTTTTAAAGAAGTGGTGGGAATGAGTGTTTTTACTTATATAAGGAGAATGCGATTAACACACGCAGCTCAAGTTTTACGAGATACAGATAGTAGAGTTATTGATGTTGCTTTTGACTTTGTTTTTGATTCGCATGAAGGCTTTACAAGAGCTTTCGCCAAAGAGTTTAGTGTTAATCCCAAAGAATATCAAAAATCACCTATACCACTACAATATTTCATCCCGTTTGAAGTGATGGAAAATTCGATTGAAAGGAAAAGTAAGAAAATGGATGCTAAAGCAGTATTTATTCAAATCATTGAAAGACCACTTAGAAAAGCGATTGTGAAAAGAGCTAAAACGGCAAATAATTATTTTGAATATTGTGATGAAATTGATTGCGATATTTGGGGCGTATTATCAAGCATTAAAGAGGCGATTTCTGAACCAGTGGGAATGTGGTTAAGTAACAAATTGAAGAAGGAAAACACATCAACTTATATTCAAGGAGTTGAAGTTTCTTACGATTATCAAGGGATTATTCCAGAGGGTTGTGAACTGATGGAGTTGCCAGCAAGCATGATGATGATTTTTCAAGGAGAACCATATGATGACGATAATTTTAGAGAAGAAGTTGGACAAGTAATGAATTACATCACGAAATATGACCCTTCAGTATATGGATATGAATATGATGAAGATGGGTACAGATTCCAATATGAACCTCAAGGTTATAGGGGTTATATTGAAGGAAGAACAGTTAAGAAGTTAGGATGATTTCATCCTAATTTTTTTACAATAAAACATTAATTTTTACTTACAATATTTACATTTGCAAAATATTAATGCTATAATGAAGTAAAATATAGAATGATTTTAACTTATAATGCAAAGGGGAATGTATGAAAAAGATAATTGTTTTTGTTTTTATAGTTTTGGTAGGAACTCTTGCGAGTTGTGATAGCATTAAAATGAATTATGATTTGACCAATCTAGAGGAATGTATAAGTAAGATTAAAGATGATGATGAGTCTACCGAATGTACTATTGAACAACTTAATGCTACTCTCTTAGAGTATCAAATGAATTATGATGGATTTTTTTCAGAAAACACAGAATTTTTACCATTTGTTTATAATATGAATTCTAATTCACAACATCTATCTATTGTGTTCCGAAATATTGAGGAAACAGAATTAAGTGAAGAGTTAGTTAAAACTTATATAGATATTTATTATTCAATGATAGAAGATTTTGAAACTCTATTTAAAGACGAAATAGTTTGGATTGATCTTGGTTTCTATGCAAAAGACTATTTGTTCCAATTGCAAATAAGTTACATTGATAATCCGGAAGAAGAGGGTCAATATAGTAATGTACTAGCTTTTCAAGAAAAATGTGATGATATAACTTTAGAAGATATAGAAAACGGTTTTTCTAAATGGGAATATTTTATAGATTTAGATGGTTTTTGGATAAAAACATTTTGGCTTGGCTTGAGCCTTGAAATGCATAAAGGAGTAGGAGTATCTTTTTATAATAGTGACGTTAATGAAGATCTAAACTTTAAATTTGAAATCCGAGTAGGAAATGATTATACTTTATCAATTACGGACATCGAAAAAATAGTTCTAGATAACACAAAAGGATATACTTTATTAACAAGAGATTAATTTTTTAATATAAAATATAGAGAAAAGCACTCAGGGAAAACATGAGTGCTTTTCTTTAAAAATAGGGGATTTAAAATATGATTCTTTTAATCCGAATCAAGGAGATTTGTTTTATTCAGCCTTATTATTTTGATTAGCTTTTGCTTCTTGTAAACGTAATTGATTTCTGTTTACATATTGAGCATGCATATTTTCATAATCTGCCAAATACATTTGTTTTAAACCTGAAATATCGGGTTGTGATTTTTGACCATTTTCAACTGCGTTAAAATGATTTTGTACTTTAGCTTGTAATGCTTCTACTAATTCATCTTTGATTGCTTGAGCACCAGCTTCAACTTGATTACGATATTGATTCATATGAGCTTCACATTCAATACCGAGTAAATCAATAATTTCTTTTGGAGTTAATAATAAGACATCTTCAAGAACTAAAGTTTCATCGGTTGCTAAGTAAGCTAATACCAATTTAGCAAATCCATAACTGATGTCATATTCTTCAGCTAAAGCTTGAATTTCTGGATCAATTTCATGTTTTTCCATAACTACTGCTCCGATAGCATTTTCATAGAAGAAGTTTTGCATCATAGTTTGTGTTTGATTCATGAACGCATTTTCCAATTCTTGATTAATACCAGCATTTTGAATCATTACTGCATTATCTGCTCTTTCAACATCAATATAACCTGTTTGAACCGCAGCATTTAAGTAAAGTCTTAATGCTTCTTGATAATGTAATCCTTCAAGTTGAAGGCCTGCGCCAACAACTTCAGCTTCTTCATTCTTTAGCATATAGGACAATACATAACCATTACCATCAATTATAAAATCAACGCTTGGGTTAATATCAACTGAGAAATACATTGGAGCATTATCAGAGACTTTGTCTTTAGCAGTTTGAAGTCTTGTTTGATTTCTTGTTCTATATTGTGCTTGTAAAGTTTCAAAGTTTTCTAAATAATTTTCTTTGACTCCAGTCATATCAGGTTGAGTTGCAGTTTCATCAGTTACTGCTTGACGATGAGCTTGAACTTTAGCTTGTAAAGCTTCAACCAATTCGTCTTTTACAGCTTGAGCACCAGCTTCAACTTGATTTTGGTAACGATCACGATACTGATTTGCTTCAGTTACGAAATCTGCCATTAAGTCTTTTGGTTCCATTTCAATAACAGTCGCAAGTTCAGCTTCTTCATTAGCTTCCATATAAGCTAATACCATTTTTGCGAAACCATAAGTTACATCGTAAGTATCCACTAATTCTTTAGCTTCTTCATCAAATTCTTCATTTTTTAAAACTACTGCTCCGATAGCATTTTCTTGGAAAAATGTTTGAAGTTTAGTTTCAACTTGCACCATAAATGCGTTGTTTACTGAATCTTCTTTACCTCCAGCTTGAATCATTACGGCGTTATCATTTCTGTCAGTATCGATATAGCCGGTATCAATTGCGGCATTTAGATATAAGTGTAATGCTTCTTCATAATTTTTACCAACTAATTCAAGACCAGCTGCGATTACTTCAGCTTCTTCATTGCGGAATCTTAATGTTAATACATTTTCTTCAGCATCCAAAACAAAATCAACCGCTGGATTCATTTCTAAAGATAAGTATGTGTAATCTGAGTATTCTACTTCGTCAGTCTCAGAACAAGCTACTAAGCCTATTCCAACAAATAACAATGTTACTAATAAGAGAAATTTTTTCATATTATTCACCTCTTTTTCCCTTTCATCATAATAAACGTTTGAAAACTTATTTTTATTGGTTTTATTTTTTTTATAGATCTCTTTTGAAGTTTTAGCGCGCTACATTAGTGGTGTATATTTTTAAGATAAAGCGAACATTTTTTTAGACTTTGCTTTTATTTAAGATATTATTTGATAAAATTGATATATAAATATATGATGAGGTACGGATGATGAACAATATGATTGGAAATACCCCACTTTTAATAATCAATTATAAGTATAAAGGCGAAGAGCGAGTAATATATGCTAAAGCTGAATATTATAATTTGACTGGTTCGATTAAAGATCGGATTGCTAAGCATATAATATCTGAATCTTATAAAGATGGTACTTTAAGAAAGGATATGCCAATAGTAGAAGCAACAAGCGGAAACACAGGCATTGCCTTTGCGGCTCTAGGTGCAATGTATGGACATCCAGTACATATTTTTATGCCTGAGTGGATGTCTAGCGAAAGAAAGCAGTTAATCAAAAGTTATGGCGCTATTTTACATGAAGTAACCTATGAAGAAGGTGGATTCTCCGGATGTGTCAGACTAGCTGATGAGTTCGCAGCGAATAATGGTGGTTTTCGTCCTCAACAATTCATTAATCCTTATAATGTAGAAGCTCATTTTTTGACGACAGGTTTGGAGATTTGTACACAGCTAGATAAACTAGGAATTGAACCGCATTGTTTTGTGGCGGGAGTTGGAACCGGCGGAACAATCATGGGTGTTAAAAAAAGATTTAAAAGAAAATATCCTGATGTAAAAGTATTTCCTTTAGAACCTGCTCAATCAGCCTTCATGACAACAGGCATTCCGGGAACTAAACATCGTATTCAAGGTATCGGCGATGGATTCTTGCCGGAAATAGTAAAAATGAATGAATTAGATGAGGTTCTAGTAGTTGATGATGGCGATGCAATACTCATGGCTAATTTGCTAGCTAAAAAATTAGGACTTGGTGTAGGTGTGTCCAGTGGCGCTAATTTTATTGGTGCGGTTTTAGCGCAAAATAAGTATGGAAAAAACGCTAATACAATTACGATATTTAGTGACGATGCAAAAAAATATTTATCTTCAGTTGGTGCGATAAGCGAAACACCTAAACCAGGGTTTATTTCTAATGATATTGAGCTTATTAGCGTCGACGCTGAGTGTATTTGCGATAAACGAATCATTAATGGTGTATGTGATAAGTTTTAAACGAAAAATAATAAAAAAATCGCTTAACCCAAATCTGGATTAAACGATTAAATGAATATTTACTTAGGTAAAGCTTAGTTGATAAAAACTAAGCTTTATTTGTGAGTTGTAATTATAATGGAAGAATTTTTTTTCCGAACTCTTGATTTAACACTTGTGCCATTGCGCTATAAAAAGCGGAAAAGCCACAAAAGATTCCAATCCATCCAGCAATATTTGTTATTAATTCTACACCAGTAAAATCACCTAATGCTAGCGTAAAAAACAGTAATGCTAACGATCCAAATACAATTCTTGTTGTTAGATTGTGTTTTAAAGTACCAATAAACATAAATGAAGTAAAAATTCCCCACATAGTTAAGTAGTACCCCATCGATACTTTGTCTGCTTCAAAACCAGATTTTGGAAAGTACCAAATTATAACTAAACTTAACCAAAAAAAACCATAAGCTGTAAAAGCAGTACCGCCAAAAGTATTTCCAAGTTTTAACTCATATATACCTGCAATTATTTGCGTTAGACCGCCTAATGCGACTCCCATTCCGATTATCATCATTGATAAAGGTATTAAGCCAGCATTGTGAAGGTTTAACAATACGGTTGTCATACCAAATCCTAATAATCCTAATGGTGCAGGATTAGCTGTTTTCATTTAATTTTCTCCTCTTTTTTTATTTGATAATTTTTTCATTCTTAAGAATGATATCATACATTTATTTGTCTTTCAACAATTACTTTATGATATTTTTAATATTACAAAACGGTTGATATTTTAAACAAAAAAATAAGAGATAATCTCTCTTATTTTATCTATAGTTTTAAAGATTGTTGCTGATGGAACGACTTGTGATATTGTTCTTCAATTTGCTTAATCAAGTCGTTAAAGTGCAGTTGATTGAACATATCATCAACTTTTAAATACAAAATCTTATCTTTAGGAATCTGGTATCTATTAAATATAGAATCTAAAACAGTTGAGTAATTCTTATAATGGAACTTTAAATAATCATACTGATCTTTTTCTAAGTGGCGAGATCTTTTCCTAATGTTTTCGAAAAGACTTTCTTCGTTTCTTACCAATACTATATGAATATCTAATTCTGGGACCAATTTCATATGAGCTTCCGCGACTTTATAGGTTAAATCAACCTCTTCATCTGTCATCATACCTTCTTTTTTTAGTAATTCAGTGAAGACAAGGTTGGAAAACATAGTCGAGTCGCAGATTAAAAATTTTTCATCTCTAGTATTCCACATCGAAAGAAATAACTCACTATAAAAAGCGCACTGACTAATAAAAGAAAACTTCTTTTTGTCTCCATAAAACAGAGGCAAAAAAGGACTGCTTTCTACCGGTTCCTTGACCATGGGAACGTTATAATATGAAGATAATAAATGCGATAATGTTGATTTTCCACTTCCAATAGGACCAATAATTCCAATTCTCATTACTATCACCTCATGTAGAAACTATTTTATCATAAAATATCCGTTTTTTTTAGATAGTTTTTTAAATCTCATAACAATATTTTTTTAAAAATAAAAATGGTAGTTTTTTGAATACAAACTACCATTATTATAATTTGATAAACTAATCAATAAATGTTACTTCCACATCACTGTTTGAAGAATCAAGAGATATTGAATATTGACCGCTCGAATTGATGGTTCCTGATGATACTTCTAAACCATCGAAAATTTTACTGCCATTTGATGTTGAAAGAGTTACTTTATAATCATCCTTTTCACCAACGATTGACAAGTAAACATGGCCATTGGAAGTATCAAGATTTATATTATTTGATATAATGTTTTTGGCTGTAATTTTTCCATTTGATGTATCTGCTTCAATGATTGGTGAGTTTATGTCATCCATTATGACTTCACCATTTGTTGTATTAAGATCAATCTTTTCAGCTACACTAAGGTTATCTATTCTAATAACTCCATTTGATGAATTCGCTATAATATTACTAGCTTCAAGGTTTAGTATGTCTATTCTACCATTTGAAGTTCTTAGATTTATTTGATCAAAAGTAGCGTTAACATTTAGATTCAATGAACCGTTTGATGAAAAGATTTTTAAGTTTTCAACTGATGAAGTTGTTGGAAGATATAAGTATACTTTAAAAAATTCTCTATTACTAAATATGTCAAATGAAAATATGTTGTAATACCACTTTCTCTCTATTGTAATAGTTAATTCGTTGTCAGTATCTGTGAACTCAAGCATATCTTTTTCATGTGTATAAAATTTAACATGAATTTCATCATCTAAACTCTCAAGGATATATACTTTACGATTTTGAAAATCAAAATCGATCAAATTAAATGCATCTTCACTATAACTTTCTTCATGTAAAGTATAATCTTCATCAGTAAAACCAAATACAGTTGAGTTTGATGTCGCTGAAATCATTAGCACTACACCAAAGCCGATTAAAAGGAGGGCTAATCCATATTTCAATAATTTACTCATTTTTACTACCTCTTTTTCCGATAAATTTCTTTGGTTTTTCTAATTATAAACAACCTAAATGATTTTGTTGTTTTAAATATGTTGGTCATTAGAGAAAAACCAATAATACTAATGCCTAAACCCATGATAATAACACCAAACAATATCCACTGATCTGTAGATGTTAGATTATCGAAGATTAGATATATTCCTGATTGTAAAATCATGCCTAATCCACTGATGAAAATAGATCCGAATACTATAGTCATTATAAATAAGGCAAAGTAATAACAAATAAAACTAATTACTCTTACAGTTCCATTTACAATATTTCCTAATGATTTTGTATTGGATGTTTTGACATCTCTTACAAAATCTTCATCTTTCACTATGTTAGCGATAATCGTATCAATAGATCCTAAATTTTTAATAAATTGATTTTCATCTTCGCCTTCATCCACTGCATCTTGAATCATTTCATCATAGTAATAAATTATCTCTTCAGAATTGATTTTTTTATAATATTTTAACTCTTTTTTTAAGTTGTTTAGAAATACTTTTTTATTCATCTTATTTACCTCTTAATGTACATATACATTCTATTTATTTCATCAAAGTCATCAATTGATTGTTTTAATTTTTCTAATCCCTGCTTGTTAATCTTGTAATATTTTCTAATCCTTGAATTATAAGTTGTGTTGTAAGTGTTAACTAATTTTTGTTTTTCTAGTCTTTTAAGTATTGGATATAATGTTGATTCACTGATATCCATAACACTTGATATCTCTTGAATTATCTTGTAGCCGTAAGAATCTTCGTATTTTATTGTTGCTAATACCATTAAGTCCAGTAACCCTTTTTTTAGTTGTATATCCATCCAATACCTCCTTATACATAATACTATACAATACATAGCATTGTTTGTCAATAATATTTTTAAAATTTTTTTAAGTAATTTATTTTTCAGGTCAAACTGCTATTTAAATGTGCTAAAATAAATAAAGAAACTTATTTTAAAGAGGGTAATAAAATGCTAATAGATAGAATAAATATTTATCCCGGTGAAAATAAAAACTATCCGTTTAACTTGGAAATTTATAAATCCGAGATTAATTTAGACTTAAAAGCGCCGGTTGTTTTATTTCTTGGTGAAAACGGATGTGGAAAATCGACATTACTAAAACTAATCCAAAGCAAGCTGAATCTGATTAGGATTAAACTACCAAATACCTCCGATGATTTTAAAATCGACAACATTCAAATCAAAGTCTCACCTAGTTTAAGAAAAGTTAAAGGCTTCTTTTTCGAAAGCATTGCTTTTATAAATTATATAGAATATGTACAAAACGAGATAAGTGAGTCAAGGGAAAATATTCAAAGAGTAGAAGAAGAATATAAGAACAAGTCTAATTATGCTAAAATGATGGCTAAATCACCATACAGTAAAACAATTTATGAGTTAGAAAACATGTATTCACAAGATTTATCAACATCATCACATGGTGAGTCATATCTAGATTTTTTCTCTTCTAGAATCAAAGACAATCAGTTATATTTATTAGATGAACCAGAAACTCCATTATCTATCCAAAATCAACTTACTTTAACAGCTATGATTATTGAAGCTACTAAAAGAGGTTGCCAATTCTTAATAGCTACTCATTCGCCGATTTTAGCTGCTATCAATAATGCTATAGTATATGAGATTAAGAACGATGTCTTTACAAAAGTTAAATATGATGATATTGAAAGTATCAAGTTATTGAAGCAGTTTCTTAACAACAAAGAACAATTTCTAAGATATTTTGAATGAATTCGTTATCTGAAAATAACACGGAAATTAATCCGTGTTTTTGTTTAAAATAAAAATTAGATTTGACTGTTAGTTTGCTATGTAAGTTTTAAAAAATTAGGAGTATAATAATCATTAGTGATTAATATTTGAGGGTTTATATGCGCAAAATTTCTAATTTTATTTTAAAAGACAAAGTATTTCTAATAGCAGTTATAATTGCTATTTTTACTATTTTTTTAGTTCCGCCTTCTAAAGAATACCTAACATATATAAATTACAAGGTACTTGTAGTTATGTTTACGATAATGCTTGCGGTTGCTGGAATATATGACAGCCATTTTTTCTATTATATAGCTACAAAACTGGTTATGCACTTAAAAAACATGCGCTATATTGTCCTGTCAATTGTTTTGACTACTTTCTTTTTAGCGATGTTTTTGACCAATGATGCAGTTCTTTTAACACTAATACCTTTTTCAATATTTATTTTAAGACATGTCAAGATGGAGAAACAGGTCATTTATATTATAGTTTTACAAACGATCGCAGCTAATATGGGAAGTGCTTTAACTCCCATGGGGGATCCACAAAATATATATCTTTATGCATATTTTCAATTGTCTTTCCGAGATTTTTTAAATATGACTTTACCCGTCACAATTATTGGCGGTGTGTTAATCGTTTTTGCAACAATTATATTGATACCAAAAAAAGTTGTAGAACTTAATATTACAACCCCAAAGATCGATTTAAAAAAGCTCGGAATCTATACCTTGATACTATTAAATGCTTTATTTTCAATTTTAAGGATAATTCCTTTACTATATACCTTTATTTTTACAATTGTTGTCGGATTGATCTTTGCTAGAGGGTTATTTAAAAGAGTGGATTGGTATTTATTGCTAACATTTGTCTCTTTCTTTATAATTACCGGTAATCTCAGCCGACTGGATAATATTGGTTTAGTCTTGTCTAGTTTTTTAGATGGTAAAACAAAAGTATATTTTACCAGTATGATAACATCTCAGTTTATATCCAATGTTCCGGCAGCTGTATTACTATCAACATTTACCCATTCATCTATGGCAAGGTATCTACTCCAAGGAGTTAATGTTGGAGCTATGGGAACCTTGATTGCCTCTTTAGCAAGTCTTATATCTTTTAAGTATATATTGAGAGACTTTCCTAAATTAACTAAAAAATACATCCTAATCTATAGTATCTTATCGTTAATATTTATGAGTATTATTACTATGCTTTTATTATTTTTTATCTGGTAATAAACGATTTAATTATTATTAATCTAGAAAACATTAATCAATTGCATTGAAAAAAAGAGGCTAGAGTATTATTATATAAAGTAATACTACTTAGTTTATAAACTGAAAGGATCTGATCAAAATGAATGTATTAGACAAATTTAAATCGCTTTTTGCAAAAAAGGAAAAAAGTAACGAGAAAGTAAACTATATTTCACTAATGTCAATGGAAGAAAAATATCAAGCAGAGGATTATATGGGCGCTGCTAAAGACTTGAAAAGTTTACTAGAACAATACGGAAGACGTAAAAGAAAGAATCATCGATATAAAGGTAGAGAATTCATCTATTTTATTCTCAGTAACAAACATAAAGATTTAAAGAATACAGGTTATACTCATTGGGAAAACCTCAATAATTTTATGAAGTTAAACCAAACAAAAGTATATCCTTATCATAAAAACAACTTAAGAAATGCTATGGATTTCTTTGAAAAAGAAGTTAAAGGATTACGCGAAATTAAAATATTTACAGAATAATAATCTGACAGATAAAACTACTGGACTAACAGTAGTTTTATGTTTATAAGGAGGGTGTTTATGAAATATAACAATCCAAAAAGAGTTGATTTTTTAATATCAGAGATTTCTTTTGGTTCTTGGCAACTGGGAAATAATATCGATTTCGATTTTGGTGATGAATTGGAAGGCATAGGTTTGGTTCAAGAAGCTTTGAAGATGGGTGTGAGTTTATTTGATACCGCACCGAACTATGGACATGGCAATAGTGAAAGATTACTGGGAAAAGCATTAAAAGGAAGTCGAGATAAAGTATTTATTAACTCAAAGTTTGGACATGATGATCAGGGTAATACTGATTTTTCTATTGAAAGAATTGAAAAATCAGTAAGAGAATCTTTAAAAAGACTTCAAACTCATTATTTAGATAGTGTGATCCTTCATAATCCGCCTAGAGAAATGCTTGATAAAGATCATCCAGTCTATAATGAACTAAGAAGACTAAAAGCTTTAAAGTTAATTAATCATTTTGGCGTTAGCATTGATACTCCAGATGAGTTACAGATTGTCTTAGAAAATGATGATGTTGATGTAATTGAGTTGATGTTTAATGTAATTCATCAAAGTCCAAAGATACATTTTAATAAAGTGTTTGAAAAAGGTATTCTACTTATGATAAAAGTACCGCTTGATTCAGGTTGGTTAAGCGGAAAGTATGATGAATTTACTAATTTCACTGGAATAAGAGCAAGATGGTCAAAAGAAGTTATCGACACAAGAATTAAGATTATTGAGCAAGTTAAAAGCATTGTTGGCTCAGATATAGTAAAATCAAGTTTAAGGTTCATTTTAGACTTTAAAGCAGTTACTTGTGTTATTCCCGGTATAAAAAACAGCTCTCAATTAGCAGATAATGTAGAGGTTTCAAATTTTGTTTTATCCAAAGAAAAACATGAGTTATTAGAAACTTTATATGAGGATTATATTAAGAATCTTTATACTCCTTGGTAAAAAAAGAAAAAAGGTGAATTTATGGCTTTATTCGAAACAATAAAATATAAAGTATTAGTAAAAGAAAAAAATATTGAACTTAGAGAATATGATGATATTCTTCTAGCTTCCACAAAAACCATTATGAATGATAGACGAGATTCTGGTTTTAATTCCGTCTTTAATTATATTTCTGGTGAGAACGATCAAAAACAAAAAATCTCAATGACAACACCAGTTGTTAGTTATGAAGAGGAAGGTAAATTAGTAACGGGTTTTTATGTTCCTTCTAAGTATGATCAATCATCAGTGCCTAAACCTACTAAAGATGAAGTCTTTATTAACAAATTCGAGAAATCAATTTATGCGGTAATAAGATTTAACGGTTCTTGGACCGATGAAAACTTTAATAAGTATGATGAATTATTAAGAAAATACATTGAAGAAAACAAATATGACATCATTTCAAATAGATTGGTTCTAAGATACCAACCGCCGTTTATACCGGGTATGTTTAGAAGAAATGAAATCGCATATCAGATTAAAGCCAGAAGATAAGTTTATCGTTAGGAAGTGATTCTAGATGAAAAGAAAACCAATGAGTTTTAAAGGAAAGAAAAAAAAGAATAATTACTTTGAGGGTTGGTACTATAAATTTGTCACAGCTGATTTAAAAATGACGATATCGTTTATACCAGGGATTAGTATTAATAAAAAAGACCCACATTCATTTATTCAAGTGATTATTAATAATAATGAAGAAATCAAGACCAGATACATCAGATACGATATAAATGAATTTTCTTATGATTTTGATAATGATGTATTGCGATTGGGGAATAGTGTTTTTAGTTTAGACAGAGTTTCAATCAATATTCAAGCTGAAGATTTAGATGTTGAGGGATTTATCGCTATAACAAATATTACGCCAATAAAAACAACATTTCTATCACCTTCAATCATGGGATTCTTTCATTATTTTCCTAGAATGGAATGCAATCATGATGTTGTTAGCATGAATCATATTATTAATGGAGAATTATCTATTGGAAAAGAAAAAATTGCTTTTGTAAAGGGAAAAGGATATATTGAAAAAGATTTTGGAAAGTCTTTTCCTAGCAAATACATCTGGATTCAGACGAATCATTTCAAGTCTTCTAATGCAAGTTTGATGTTTTCTTATGCAACTATCCCATATATGGGAATGAAGTTTAAAGGTTTAATAGCCAACTTAATCGCTGACAATATAGAGCATCGCTTTGCAACATATAATTTTTCTAAAGTAAAGAAGATAGAAATTGATGATAATCGTGTTTATGTTGAGATAAAAAAAGGTAAATATAGATTATCTCTTGAAGGAACCAATCGCCATACGATACCTTTAGTGGCTCCGAAGGACGGTTCAATGAATGATTATATTAAAGAAGGATTGTCAGGAGAAGTCAAAGTAATTCTTAAAATTAATGATGAAGTGGTTTTTTCCGATTTAGGTGTTAATGCAGGAATAGAAATAATGTTTTAGTATTACTTTATTGGTTGATTATAATACAATATGAATTAATGTTGCATTTTTAATGTTATTTAATCGCGCAATAAGATATAATCAAAGTGTGTCAAGTTTGATACTTGACACTTTGTTTTTTAGGATATAAGGGAAGGGGAATATACTTTTGTATATAAATAAAATATGAAAAAAATTATGATATTAGGCCTGATGATTGTCTTGATGTTTATGGTAAGTTGTACAAATTCAACTGTAATTACCACAATATTTACAACATTAGAAAATACAACGTCTGCAGATACTACGTCATTGACAACTAACACTTCAACAACTGAGGTGATTACTACAACACAACCTACAACAATTGATTCAACAACCGCCATTCCAGAAACCGATACGATTTCTTCTGTTTTAGGAGTCGATAATAAAACAAATGTTGTCGGGCATTATTTTGACCCGCTATATGGTGTATCAGCAGTTTCTGAATTTGGGAAAGATTTAACAGCTTTAATTAATGTAGAAGGTTACGTCGACTTTGGAACAATCGGAGAGTATCAATTAACTTATAAGATTGAATATGAGGAAGATTTCTATTCTGAAACGATAACTGTAACTGTTAATGATGATTTATATGTTCCTTTAGAAGGCTCAAGACCAATCGGGTTAAATGGGGTTATTTCAATGGGAGACGGATCATACATGACCGGAACTGATTCTTCAATAGCACATCCAATTAATCCGGGATACATTAGAGAACATTTGTTAAATTCAGCTATCCCTTCAAGTGGATGGTGGACAACTTTACTGGCACAAAATAACGGCGGAGGTAACGGGATATATACAAATCCTTTAAGAGCAGCTTTTTATAATGAAGGACTTGAAATAACAAATCCTCTTGATGGATTTGTCCAGTACTGGAATCCAGAAGGTTATCAAACAATAGCTCAGTTTCCAATAGCGTTAAAAGATAGTTACTTAAGATCAACTGAATTGAACAGTACCTATATAACAGAAGTATTAGATTATTCAGACTCAATGGTTAAGGTAGCTATGAAAAATTCTATCCAAGGAGAAGACGAACTAGTAGTAACATTAGTTCAAGGTTCACCTTATATTTTCGCGGAAACCAATAACAAAAATGCTTTAACATATACCATGGATTTTGGAGTATTAATTGAGTATTACAATCTTGATGGTGAAAAAATTACAACCAACAATCATAATGGTGATGGAATAATTGTAAAGATGGTTCAAAGACATTCAGGTTATGATAATTCTCCACCAGCTAACGTTGGGCAACCAGAATATACTGACAAATATTATTTGTTAAATACCCCAAGCAATACAAACTTCACGATTTCAAATAATGTTTTATCATTAAATCTAGGTGATGGAAATTTCATTTCGATAGCCGCTATCAATAACTTATCAGAAATTGATTTTTATCATCAACACGGATATACGATGATTAGCATAAGCAGTATCGATTATGAAATAGATTATCTAAGC
This sequence comes from Tenericutes bacterium HGW-Tenericutes-5, assembly GCA_002839125.1. GTDB lineage: Bacteria > Bacillota_I > Bacilli_A > Izemoplasmatales > Hujiaoplasmataceae > UBA2289. The sequence goes on along the minus strand of PGXI01000003.1, from coordinate 5,760 downwards.
AGTATGGTTTATACAGATTATAATTTTAATACCCAAAGTTTTAGAAATGATATGAGTTCACAAAGCTTATTAGCATTAATGCCTCATCATTATAAATATAGTGACATAGCATTAACCGAGTATAGTTATCGTACCGTTAGAGGAACTCTAAAAGTTATGGAAGGTAATTATTTCCAGACAGAGTTAATGTTTAATGGATTATTGCCAGGGTTTACTTTGCCGGTAAACGAAAACTTTTCATCTGTTGATACGGTTGCTTATTTAGAGAGTCTTGATGCAGAAACAAGTTATACCGATATGGAAAACTTCTTTAACGACGGTGGTCCATATTGGAATTCAAAGGCTTTGTATCCATTAGCGCAAGGGATTATAATTGCTGATCAATTACAAGAAGAAACCTTAAAGTTTTCTTTTATAGGTAAATTGAACTATATACTTACTGATTGGTTCACCTATGACGGACCAAGTGACGAAAGATATCTTTATTATAATAATAGTTGGGGTAGTGTCTACTATTCAAATGATGATTTTGCGACAGCTTCTACATTAAGCGATCATTCATTTACACATGGATATTTAATATATGCAGCAGCTGTGCTTGCAATGTATGATCGATCTTTTAAAGAAGATTATGGCTTAATGGTAGAACTTCTCTTAGATGATTATATGTATCCTGAAAAAGATGATGCAGAGTTTGCTTATTTAAGAAACTTTGATCCTTGGGCAGGTCATACTTGGGCTCATGGATTTGGAACTTTTGCGGAAGGAAATAATCTAGAATCAACTTCAGAAGCTTTAAACTCTTGGAATGCTGGTTATTTATGGGCTTTGGCTATGAATGACAGTTCGAGAATGGAAGCGGCAATTTATGGTTTTGTTACCGAAATTAGTGCGATTAAAGAATATTGGTTTGACTATGATGAGGAAAACTGGGATCCTAAATTTGGCGACTATACTGATGTTGCTGGAATGGTTTGGGGAGGAAAACACGACTATGCAACATGGTTTGGTGCTAATCCAACTTTCATCTATGGAATCCAATGGCTTCCTAGTGGTGAGTATTTAACAAACTATGCTCTTAATGAAGAAGATTATCAAAAATTTAGTTCTATTTATGCTACTTATTTACAAGCAAAAAGCGGTGAAATTGATACTTGGTTCAGCAATATGTGGACAATACAAGCAATAATTAATCCAGATGTGGCAATAAGTGAATTTGATGCAAATTTAATATTGAATGACGATTATCCAGCGGAACTTGCTGGAGCATATTGGATGATTAACGCTCTTGATAGTTTAGGTAGAAGAAATTCAAGTATCTGGATGGGTGTTGAACTAGGAGTATCTTCAAGTATCTATCAAGATGAACTAGGTAATGATTATGCAATGGTTTGGAATCCGACCAATAGTGATGTTGATATTGAATTCTATAATGCAAATGGACTTATTATTTCGATTACAGTACCAGCCAATTCATTTACAAAAGTAGTTATATAAATAATTTAAAATTAATTGAGTCACAAAATTTATTTTGTGACTCTTTTTTTAAAAATTATTAATAATATAGCCTAAAGAACAAACTTGATTTTTTATAATGTATTTAAACTATTATATGATATAATTTGAATATCTTATGATTATGCGACTTGGAGACAAAATGGCTAAAATTACTACATTTCTAAAAGAAAACCGAAACAATATAATCTTTTATCTATCTGGGATTATTTGTTTAGGCTTTGCGGTTAATATAGTTAAGGCTTCGGCTTTAGGTAGCGGAGCTTGGGATACAGTAACTATCAATATTAGAGATTTCTTTAATATCAATCTAGGTATAGATTGGATAACTTTAGGCATGGTTTCTTTTTCTGTTAGTCTAATAATCATGATGATTGTCTTAATCTATCGGAAAAAGATTAAGTATTTACTAATGATTTTACCAATATTTCTTGTTGCATTATCAATTGATTTTTGGAATTTAGTAGTATTTAAAGACTATGAGGCTAATGTTTTTATAATACGATTGATATTCTATATTATTGGTATTTTTTCCATACCTTTAGGATTATCTTTAGTTGTTAAGTCTAGTTTTCCAGCATTTGTTTTTGATGAATGGATGTTAATGATGGTGAAAGTTTTGAAAGCGAAAAAAATTACTTATGTAAGACTTTCTATCGAAATATTAGGGATTCTAATTGGTGTAGTTTTTGGTTATTTAGTTTACTATCAAATTGATGGATCATTAGGGGCGGTAAATATTGGTAGTTTAATTATTTCTGTCGCTATAAGTCCATTGATGTCGTTATATTTTAGGTTTTTAAAAATAAAAACAGAGAGTTAAGGAGGTTTTTATGCTGAAGATTGGGATTATTGGCGCAGGTAATATCGCTAAAACTTTTATCGAAGCAGTTGTTAAGGGTAATATCAACGTAACTTTGGAAGCTATAGCATCAAGAGATATATTAAAGGCAATTGAGTATAAAAACTTATACCTTTTTAAAAAAGCCTATGGAAGTTATCAAGAACTATATAATGATACTGAAGTTGACTTAATCTATGTAGCTACACCCCACAGTTTTCATTATGAGCAAATGCTAGAGATTATTGATCATAATAAGCATATTATTTGTGAAAAACCATTTACTATAAACAGCAGTCAGGCAGAAGAAGTTTTTAAAAGAGCAAAAGAAAAAAACTTGTTTGTGATGGAAGCGTTATGGACAAGGTTCTTGCCAACGATTATAGAGTTGAGAGAGCATATTCATGGTGGAATAATCGGAGAAATTATAAAAGTAGAAGCTAACTTTTGTTTTAAAACAGATTTAGATCGAAATCACCGCTTAAGAAATCCAAAATTGGGTGGAGGCGCATTATTAGACTTGGGTATTTATACGATTACTTTTGCAAATCTTTTTTTAGGTAAACCTGAATCAATAGAATCAAAAGTAATTAAGGATGAAGAAACAGGTGTAGATATAGATGAGGAAATAGTCTTCAAATATAAAGACAATAAAAGCGCAATTCTTAGGTCAAGTATTATTAAAGACTTACCTTCGGTTGGAATGATTTATGGCGAAAAGGGATATGTTGTGGTTAATAGTTTTCATCAAACTCAATCAGCGATAATATATGATAATAATGGAAGAATAATCAAATCAATTGAACATCACCATAAAGTTAACGGCTTTGAATTTGAAATCTTATCTGCGATTGATTCAATTGAAAAAGGAAGATTGGAAGACTATCATATTAAACACTTAGAAACCCTTAATATAATCAAACAAATGGATGATATAAGAAAAAGTTGGGATTTAATTTACCCTCAAGAGTGATACATTATAAAGATGAATATAAATATAAAACCTCTACAGTTTGCATGTAGAGGTTTTGCTTTTTATAAACTATTCATTGAACGAAAATATCTTTTTCTTTCATTTTCATCTAGTATTTTCTTTCTTAATCTAATATCCGTAGGAGTTATTTCAACCAGTTCATCATTTTCTATTAGTTCTAAAGCTTCCTCCATAGTAAAGCGTAATGGATCTAGTAATTTAATTGCTTCATCAGAACTACTTGAACGAATATTTGTTAAATTCTTATTCTTGCAAGGATTAACTACTAAATCATTACTACGGGAGTTAAAACCAACAATCATTCCTGCATAAACTTCTACAGCTGGATCAACAATCATTCTTCCTCTCTCTGAGAGATTGAATAAACTATATGCCATTGTTTTACCGCGTTCTTTAGCAATGAATACACCGTTTCTTCTTTTCTCGATATCGCCAGCATAAGGCATATATGAATCAAAAGATTTGACCATCGTTCCTTGGCCTTTTGTGGTGTTTATAAATTCACTTCTATATCCGATAAGTCCTCTTGTTGGTATGATATATTCTAAGGTAGAATAGCCATTTTCACTAGCCATATTTTTCATAGTACCTTTTCTAGAATTGAATTGAGTAATAATACTGCCAACAAATTCATCAGGTATATTAATTATGACTTTTTCATAAGCTTCATGAGTTTGACCATCAATTTCTCTTAAAATAACTTCGGGTTTAGAAACACTAAGTTCAAATCCTTCTCTTCTCATCTTTTCTAATAGTATGGATAAGTGTAGTTCTCCACGACCATTTACTTTATAACCTTCAAGATTATCTAACTCTTCAACTTCTAAACCAACATTTGTTTCTAGTTCTTTAATCAAACGAGCTCTAATTTGTCTGGAAGTTACCATTGAACCACTTCTACCAACAAATGGAGAGTCATTAACTAAAAAGTTCATTGATAATGTAGGTTTTTCGATTGTAATCATCGGCATTGGATCAATAAAGTTTTCATCACATAAAGTTTCACCGATAGAAATGTCAGAAACTCCACTGAAGACAACGATATCACCAGAATATGCAAAAGGTTTTTCGACTTTAATTAAACCTTCATTAACAAATAATTTTGTAATTTTACATGTTACGATTGAGCCATTTCTTTTAGTTAATTTATAAGTTTTTCCACTAAAAATTGTTCCTCTAGTTATTCTACCTATACCCATTCTTCCTAAATAATCATCATAAGCCAATGAAGAAACTTGCAATTGTAATGGTTCGTCAGAATTATCAGGATAAGTTTTTACTTGATTAAGTATGCATTCAAATAAAGGTTCAAGATTATCGCTATCATCATCGATATTTAACATCGCAATTCCTTGTTTAGCAATACCGTAAATAATCGGAAAATCTAGTTGTTTTTCACTCGCTCCTAATTCTAAGAACAAATCAAAACACATATCAACTACCTCGATAGCTCTTTCATCTTTTTTGTCAATCTTATTGATAAAAACAATTGGTCTTAAGCCTATTTGGAGCGATTTTTGTAAAACTACTTTTGTTTGAGGCATTGGTCCTTCACTGCTATCTACTAAAAGAATAACTGTATCGACAGTATTCATGATTCTTTCAACTTCACTAGAAAAATCAGCATGTCCAGGAGTATCGACGATATTTATTTTAGTTCCATTATGCTCAATCGCACAATTTTTCGAGTATATTGTTATACCTCGTTCTCTTTCGATATCGTTACTATCCATAACTTGCTCTATTATAACTTCATTTTCATGGAATACACCACTTTGTTTAAGAAGTGCATCAACTAGGGTTGATTTTCCTGCATCAACATGAGCTATTACACCGACATTGATAATATTTTTATTTCTCATAACTTACCTGTCCTATTCTTTTATCTTTCACAAGAGAAAGACAAACAATTAAGTTTAACACAATAATCAAAAAAGTAAAGTAAAAACCTTTGTAGAAGATAAATATTATCATATTTATAAAGGCATTGTTTCTTAATTTTTTTATTATACTAACACACTTAATTTATGAAATTATGATTACATCAAAAAGAAATCCTTATGTTTTGGGCATAACATAAGGATTTCTCTCTGTGTAAATATATATACTGAGGGTGTCAAAATTGATATTTCATAATATTTTTCTTACAAAACTGTGATTTTTGTTTTTCTGCAATTAAATAAATGTAAAATAAGTGTTATAATTAAAGAGGAATTATTATAGATAATGCAATAATTAAAAATGTCATTAATTTTGGTTAATGAAACTACTTATTAAATTTTAATAATTTCTTGCAATTTTCCTAGTTTCACTAAATTTTTTTATAAATTAATGAAATCAGGAAGATCATCGTCATCAAAACCTAAGTTGATGAAATCAGGAAGATCATCGTCATCAAAACCTAAGTTGA
>PGXI01000118.1 GCA_002839125.1 Tenericutes bacterium HGW-Tenericutes-5 | reverse complement strand
TAGTTAGGTCTCCAAAAGACCAAAAGATAGCTTGCGAAAGTGTCACTTGATCAGCAAAGTATTGTATTAAAGTGGTGAATGCTTGAAACAAAGAGTTCATAGCGATACCTGCTAGAATTATCGTTTGTGGTGTAAAAGTTTTTATTTTTGATAAAGCAAGAATTATTAAAACGACAATTATCGAAAATATAAATGCAGATAATGACGTTAGATAGGGAAATCGACTTAAAATAGATACTGAGAACAATGAAGAACTAAAAAAGATTATTGATAGATTCGCCCCGAAAGTAGCGGCGGAAGTAATCCCTAGGGTTGAAGGCGAAGCTAAATCATTTTTCAGGCATGTTTGCATTATCGCCCCTGATAGCGATAATCCAGCACCAGCTATTATAGCTAAAATCGTTCTAGGAAGACGCATTTGCCAAATCAATAGCTCATGATTTTGGTTGTTTGTGGTTTTAAACAAAGCTTCTATGGTCTCCTTCAAGCTTAATTGGTAGCTACCAATAATTATTGAGATTAAAGCAATCAATAATAAAGCTATGCTTAAAAGAACTAAAAATAATAATTTTTGTTTTTTAATTTTAATATAAGAATTGTATGTTTCTTCGTTTATCTCATTCATTTTTAAGCCTCTTTTTTAATTAAAAGCTAGAATTGTAAATTAATCCAATTCTAGCCTTTAATTTATTTAATATGCATGGATCTCTTTAATAAGGAATTCTTTTCCACTAATAATTGTGAATTGTTTATTGCCACAAACAGGACATTCGTTATTGTTTTCAACTAAATTATAGATAAAATCGCAAGACTTGCATTTGCCAATTCCAGCAGTCTCTTCAATTACTAATAATGTATCTTTCAATAAAGTGTCTTCAATAGCGAAGGGATACACATCCATTAGGTATTTAGGATACACTTCAGAAAGTTTACCGACTTGAAGAACTAAAGTATCGACTTTTTTTAGGTTGTTTTCTTTCATGTATTTTTCTATTTGTTTGATAATATTGATAATAAGCCCTAATTCATGCATTATTTTTGTTTTCTTTTGAATACTCTACCAATATTTTTAGTAGCGATTCTGACCTTTCTCTTTAAAACATTTTTAATTACTACACCTTTTAAATCAGGGAAGTCTACACCATGAATGTTAGCTGTTTTGACTAAGTGTATTGCGTCGAATTGGCATTTTGTCGTACATTGGCCACAACCTACACACATCCAATCATCTACAATTGCAATACCGCATTTTAAGCAGCGTTTTGTTTCAATTGCGATTTGTGCTTCAGTTAAGACTCCTCTTGGATCGGAGAAGTCACCAACTAGTTTATCGATGTGACGAACTTTTGTTCTTTCACGCTTGATTTTATCGTAACCGCTGAAATCAACTTCATCGCGATTCAATTTAGTGTAAGCATGTTTTGTTCTTCCGTAAACTAAGCTTTGACCTCTTTGAACAAAACGGTGTAATGATACTGCGCCTTCTTTACCTAAGGCAATAGCATCAATGGCAAATCTTGGTCCAGTTACGACATCACCACCGAAGAAGATGTCTGATTCATTAGATTGAAGTGTAAAGGAATCAACTTTTACAGTTCCATTAGGGTTAAGTTCAACATTGGTTCCATCTAAAAGTTTACCCCAATTAAATTTTTGGCCAACTGCGACTAATACATTTTCTGCTTCAACAGTTAAGGTATCATGCTCATCGAAAACTGGTTGGAATCTTCCTTCTTTATTAAATACTGATAAACATTTTTTGAAGACCACACCTTTAATTTGGTTGTCTTTGACAAGGAACTCTTTTGGGCCATATGAGTTATTGATTATTATGTTTTCTTCTAAAGCTTCATGAATTTCGTCTTTTAAGGCTGGCATTTCATCTCTTGATTCTAAACAAAACATTTGTGTTTTTGTTGAACCAACTCTTTGAGCAGTTCTAGCAACATCAATCGCAACATTTCCACCACCGATAACAATTGTTTTACCAGTAAGTTTTACAGTTTTATCAAGTGCAACATTTCTTAAGAAATCAACACCTGTTTGAACGCCTTTAGCAGTTTCGTTCTCTAAACCTAGAGATCTACCACCTTGAGCGCCAATGGCGATAAAGAAGCCGTTATATCCGGATTTTCTTAACTCAGGGATAGTAATATCTTCACCAACATTTACTCCAGTTTGGAATTCAACGCCGATTTCTTTTAAAATATCAATCTCAGCTTGAATTACATCTTTTTGAAGTCTAAAGGCTGGTATACCAAATTGAAGCATTCCCCCTAAGGTTTTTTCTTTTTCAAAAACTGTTACTTTATAACCTTCAACAGCTAAGTAATAAGCACATGATAAACCGCTTGGACCAGCTCCAATAACAGCAATGTGTTTATCTTGGTAGTTGTGTTTTATTTCTGGTATATATCTTGTTTCTTGATTTAAGTCTTGTTCAGCAATAAATTTTTTAATATCGTCAATTGCGACCGCTTCATCAAGAGCACATCTTGTACAAGCAGATTCGCAAAGGGCTGGACATACTCTACCACAAACTGCTGGGAATGGATTGTATTTCTTGATTAAAGCTAAAGCTTCTTTATATTTACCTTGTGCAGCTAGTTGAATATATGCTGGAATAGAAATATGAGCTGGACATTCAGTCTTACAAGGTGCTGTACCTTTATCAAGCGTTTCTTTTCTGTTAGTTCTATAATCAGGATGGTAGTGAAGTTCTTCATTCCATTCAGTATCAGTTGATTTATCAGTATGAACAATTTTTTGTTCTTCAGGAGTACTTGTTAATCTTTGACCTAGTCTCACTGCGTTTGTCGGACAGTAGCTAACGCATTCTCCGCAACCAACGCATTTATCTTCATCAACTACAGCAGTAAAGTTTGATCTAACCATATCAGGATTTGAATACATTGTCGCGGCTCTTAAAGCATAACAAGAACAACCGCAGCAATTACAAATTGCATGGGTGTGGCCTTCGCCTTCAGTATTTGGTATTTGATGCATAAGACCATTTTCTTCAGCTCTACGCATTATATCTTTCGCTTCTTCAACGGTAATTTCTCTACCCTTACCGGTTCTAATATATAATTCAGCGGCATCATTTAATTGAATACACATGTCTTCTTTTAAATGACCGCAACCTTGACCCATTTCTTCTCTAGAAGTTCGGCAAGAACAATCACTTACAGAAATGATTCTAGCTTCTTCCAAGTATTTATCAACTTTTTCGGCATCGACTACTTTAGAAGTTCCGTCTAAAGAAGAAGCAATAGGGATAACTCGCATAAGTCCGTTACCCATTGGAATATTACCAAAGGCAATTGGATTTCTCATTAAACCATAGTCAT
>PGXI01000117.1 GCA_002839125.1 Tenericutes bacterium HGW-Tenericutes-5 | reverse complement strand
GATATGCTTACCAAAATCTAAATCCGGATTATCCATCTCTTTTAAATACTTTATCAAAACATCAGTATTAAAAACATAAATCCCCATCGAAGCCATCGTTAAGTTAGTGTTTTCTGGTTTTTCCACAAACTCATTTATTCTTAAATTCTCATCAGCCGCAAGCATGCCAAAATGATGTGCATCTTTAGGATCAACAATATTAACTCCTACAGTAAGACTAGCATTATTTTCGATATGTTTATCAATCATCTTCCGGTAGTTCATCTTATAGATGTGGTCCCCAGAAAGAATCAAAACATAATCAGCCTTTACTTGCTCGATATAATGAATATTCTTTCTAACCGCATCAGCTGTACCCATATACCACTCATTATGAGGCTGTAAAAGTGTAACCTTAGAATCTCTTCTATCTAAGTCCCAAGGTTTACCGCTACCGATATGATCATTTAAAGAAAATGGTAAATACTGAGTTAAAATCGCAATATCATAAATGCCTGAATTAGCACAGTTTGATAATGTAAAGTCAATAATACGGTACTTTCCTGCAAATGGAACTGAAGGTTTTACTCGGTTTTCCGATAAGATATCTAACCTTGTTCCTCTACCACCTGCTAAGATTAAAGCTAAGACTTTTTTCATAAACTACCCTCTTACTTTCATATTAATATTCCTGATAACCTTTTGATAATAGAATTCTTCTTATACCATTGACAAAGTTCTTATCAGCTCCCCAAGAAAACTTAAAAAGCCAACCCTGTCCAGCACCACTTGAGATACATTCAACTTTGCTTTCGCTTGTGTTTCCAGTAACTAAAATACTCAAACTCGCTCGGTTTGATGCTCGATAATAAAACTTTTCATATACAAACATAAAAACATAGAAATCATCACTAGATTGTTTTGATTCACCAACAAGCTCTACCGAAAAGCCTAAATTCCCAACTTCATTTTTTATTGTCGCACAGGTTTGAAAAACCGATGTATTTCCTTTAAATCTTGCACTAGCCATAAATTAACCTCTCATCAAATCCTTGTATATGCCTTTATAGATAAGTGCGGATTTTTTCCAAGAAAAATCACTGCTCATTGCATTATTGATTAACCGATTCCAATTCGATTTATCGCTTTTATAGATATGAATTGCGTATCTAATGACATGCATCATATCATGAGCATTGAAATTAGCAAAGCTAAAACCATTGCCGCTCTTTTCATATTCGTTATATGGTTCAATCGTATCAACTAAGCCACCAGTTTCTCTCACAATCGGAATAGTTCCGTATTTAAGCGCTATAATCTGTCCTAAACCACATGGCTCAAACTTTGAAGGCATTAAGAACATATCACTTGCTGCATATATCAAATGCGCCAACTCATTAGAATAACCAATATATGTCTTTACCTTAGTAGGAAACTTGATCTCCAATTCTTTGAAATAATTTTCATAACTTGCTTCACCATTACCAAGAAGAATAAAACTAAAATCATCGGCTTCTAACATTTCATCAAAAACTCTTTCAATCAAATCAATACCTTTTTGATTAACAAGCCTTGAAATTAAACTAATAACCGGTCGATCTAACGGAAAATCAATTGCCAATCTTTTAAATAATGCTTTCTTGTTTTCCAACTTGCCAAGTTTATAATCTTCTAAAGAAAATTTCTTCGGAATTAACTTATCATTTTCCGGACTAAACTCATTATAATCAACGCCATTTAAAACACCGATAACATCACTGCCTCTTTGTTTTAATAGATTCTGCATGCCATAACCATAATAATCAGTCAATATCTCTTGAGCGTAATTAGGCGAAACAGTTGTAATAATATCGGCACTGACAATTCCAGTTTTTAAGAAATTCAAATTACCTTCAAACTCAAATCTAGTATCATAATCAATATTAAATAACTTGTAATCTTGTAAAGGAAAAACACCTTGATAAGCCATATTATGTAAACTAAGCACTGTCTTTACCTTCAAAGATTTATACTTTTTTTCTAATAACAAAGGTATCATTGCTGTATGCCAATCATGAACATGAATTATATCAACTGGAAAATCCAAGTGTTTTAAACTTTCTAAAACAGCTAATTGAAAATAAGCAAATCTTTTAAACTCATCTCCATAATTATAGACATTATCTCTTGAACCAAAATAAAATTCGTTATCGATAAAATAATATAAAATATTACCTCTTTTTAAACTCTTAACTCCGACATACTGTTCTTCAAACTCAAAATCAAACTTGAAATTTAATACATCTTCGGTCTGATCTTTATACTTCTTAGGAATACTCTTATAAAAGGGTAAAATGACTCTCACGTCATTCCCCTTTAACCTTTTAATCTCATTAGGAAGCGAACCCACTACATCTGCCAAACCACCAATTTTAACAAATGGTGAGCATTCAGCACTAACATGCAATACATTTAACATATTATTCAATCCTCCTTAAATATCTATATTAATTAACTTTTTACTTTCATTGGCCAAAACTTGATTAAATCTTTACGATAAATTGAGAACAGGATATAAGTTGATTCCATCAATAATAATAACATTAAGAAACTTGGAGTATCCAAATCAACCAATCTGAAAAATTCTCTTAATCCTGGGAAAGTAAAAGCAAAGATACTTGCTATACCAGAAACAAAGATCAAAATTGTCTTTCTGCCATTAAGTGGAATACTAACATTAACTAAAACCATCCAATAAGCAAAAGTCGCAGCCATTATCCCTACAGTTGAAATCTCTTGTTGACTCAACAAATTAAAAGCGCTAGATACCCAAAATACTGCCATTAAATTGATAATTATAATAAAAGCTCCGGGAAGTACATTCTTCATTACATTCTTCAAGAAATTGCCGTGGAACCTTCTTGTGTTAGGTTCAAGGGCAATGATAAATGAAGGTACGCCAATAATGAAGGTTTCAATAACAAACATTTGTACTGGTTCAAACGGATAAATTCTGGTTGTAAACAACAGAATAAACGTTAATAAAATTGTATACAAAGTCTTTACCAAATATAAAACAGAAGCTTTCTCCAAGTTGGAAACAATCTGTCTACCTTGTTTAACAACACTTGGTAAAGCGCCAAAATCGTCACTCAATAACACTAAATGCGAAATGTTTCTTGAAGCATCAGTCCCACTTGCTAAAGCCACTGATACATCAGCTTGTTTTAATGCTAAAACGTCATTAACCCCATCGCCAATCATACAAACTTTACGGTTATGATACTGCAAATGCTCAATCAATAATTTCTTTTGATGCGGTTTAACCCGTCCGAAAACATTATAATTAAGTGCAATTTGTTCTAGTTCACTATCTTTTACATTCTCTAAAGAAA
>PGXI01000116.1 GCA_002839125.1 Tenericutes bacterium HGW-Tenericutes-5 | reverse complement strand
TCTTGTTTATCCTTTGATTTTTGCTTTTCTTCTTTAATTATATCTCTTGATTCGATACTCTTTTGTAAGGTTTCACTATAGTTTAGTTGGAAAATATTCAATAAATCCTTATGATAATTATTCAACCAATCAAATGATTTAAATATTTTTCCATCATTTTCAATTACTAAGCGATTAGCGAACTGCTTATTGATATAGTCTTGGTAAGTAGTAAAATAATTTTCATTAATTAAAGTATATTGTTGCAAATACTCATTTTCAAGTTCTTGAACCTGTCGATATAACTTAATATAATCTTCAGGTAACCTTTTTTCAACAGCTCTTATCTCTTCAATAAGTCCTGGTTTGTTCATTAACTTGTTGCCTTCAATTTCCGCAAACTTCTGCAGTAATTCTTGCTGTTTTGTTGCAAAAAGCTCTTTCTTCTGAACCTCTAAAGACTTCAAGATACTTTCCTTTTGAACTGGAAGACGATCAATCTTTTCTTCTAATAAAGCAATTGTCTTAGTGATGTCAGCTTCACGTTTATAGTTTAAATCATACAAGTACTTAACTTCTTGATTATATGAACTACTTAAACTATTTCTAATTCCACTAATCATATTTAAGTATTTCTTATATTGCTTAGTAAATTGAACTTGATCTAAGAAGATTTCTTTATCAATCAGTTTTAACATCTTAATTAGCTGTTTATCATTCTTTTCGATAATCCGAATAATTTCCGCTTCAAGATAATCCAAGTAATCATTATTAACATTCTTTTCTTTTAAATACTCTTCATTAATCTTCTTAACACGAATCTTAAAAGCTTCATTTAGATTGTTACTGTTATCAATTAAAACTGAAATTTGTTTATTTCGCTTATCTTTTATCTTTATTGCTTGGAAAGCCATAGAATCATACTCTTTATCAATAATCTTCTTATTTTCTTGAGCTTGAATCTTACTATTAGCAATAAACTCAATATCATGTTGCAAAATCTTATCTCTGACTTTCGTCATAGATTCAGTAATTTTCTTCTGATATGACTTAATAATTTCCAGTGCTTCAATGATATACTTCTGCATTTTTTCATAGAAAACTTGCGTTTTGCTCTTAGGTTTTAACTTCGAGAAAATATCGTGAACGAGAAAATTAAACTTCTCTAAACTTTGGTTATAAAATAGCGTTAAACTCTCAACTTCACTAGGCACTTGATATTTATATGCTTGGGTTAATGATTTATTCTTCATATATGTTAAAAGTGAAGAAACTTCATTAGCATAACCTTGACTTTGAATAATTTTTGCTTGGTAATCAATATAATTATTTTCATTGTAAATCAACAATTGTTTATACTTGCTTAAATAGTTTTCTGTTAACAAACTAAAGTCATTCAATATTTCTCTTGTTTCTTGCATATAGATACTAGCGGCTTGATAAGCAGAAGCAATCTTCTTATTTAACTGACGGTCTATTTGTTCATGCAACATATTTCTTGCTTTTTCAACAATCGTTAAATAAGACATATTATTACTAGAGTTACTTAAATACCGTTTAAAAGCAGCAGTAGATGTGTTATTTGCATTAATTAAGCCTTGCATGTAATGAACGAACTCAATAACTGAGTTTGAACTCATAAAGTCCTTTTCATCTTCAATATTTTTTGCTTTTACAAACTTTTCCGCATAAAGGAAGTTTTTCTCTTTAACTTGATTGATTAACTCTAATTTAGCGATTTTATACATTATGTATGACATTTTATTTTGTTGTTCGTAAAACGCTTCATACTGAGTAATCAACTTATCAAAACTAAGTTTATGAATTGCTTCCTCTTCCTTACTAAGACTTAGCATATATTGTAAATGTTCACCAGCTAACTCTTTATTCTTATTAAGTTCTAAAACATCTCTATTGATGTTTAAGAGGTTGCTTGTATAGTTAGTCTTTAATTGAATTTCCTCAATATTTTTATTGTGTTGATACATAGCAAAAAATTCATCATTTTCTAACGATGCTAAGTATTTTTGATAATCGCCTAAGATTTCTATGTTTTCAATTTTCTTTCTAATATCAGCAACTTCCAATCGGTTTCTTGATTCCAAAGTTACGATTTGTAAAGAAACATCATCAATCTTAGAGATTAATTTTGTTAGATTACTGGTTACTTCATTAATTCTAACCATCATGTTGATTTTATAATCTTCATAGGCCTTAGAAGTAGTAGTAACAAAATCGGTTTTAGAATCTAAGAAATCTTGATGGAAATCAATTAATCCATTCAATAATCTATCTAATTCATCAAAACCTTGATTTAAGTAAAAGGCAAAATTAGAGTAAGTATCAATAGAGTTTTGTAAGAAAGTTATTGGTAATGAATAAGCCAACTTTATCTCTTCACTACGCTTGAAAGAATCAATCTTAATCTTTTTGATTTCTTGTTGGTATTTTGTAATGGTAAATTTAGTTAAAGTAGAGTTTCTATGTAGCAAGTACTCGGCTTTCTTCTCGATAATTTCCTTCTGCAAGATGTACTTTTTTAAGTTATTGGCGTCATTTTTATCGTGAGCTTCTATAATTAATCCATAAACTCTCTTTAAAGATTCTTCTAAATCAGCTTTAACTTTAGCTTCAAAAGCTATTTTTGATTTGTTTAACTCTCTGATTTGATTAACATATTTATGGATCATCTGTTGATTTAATTCGGAATGTGGTTGCTGCTTATTCTTTGATATTTTCTTAATTGATTCTCTTTGGATTTCTAAATTATTGGAGTTTTCTTTAAACAAAGAAATAATATTAATTTGTGTTTCGCGCAAATGTTCTAAAGATTTAAGAACAGTCTGATTAAGCTCTTGAGAATCATTAATGTTGGTTTCTTTCAAAGAATCATTTAGAGAATCTAACGCATTTTTGGCCTTTTCCATGGTGTCTAGCAAGTTGTTTGCTAAGAAGGTGTTGATATCTTGATAGTACTCTTTTAAATTTTCGGTCTTTCTAGTTTCATGCTCAATAAAGTTATAATGGACATCGACAGATTCATCAATTTCTCTTTCGCTTTCATGGATTAACTGTAAGTAGCGATTAAGTGCTTCATGCTTTCTTTCTTCAAACTGATCAAGGATTTCTTGGTATAATTTGTTCTCTTCTTCAATTAGAAGTGAAAGATCCTCTTTGTTACTTACAAGTTCTTCAGCTAATATATTAAAACGTTCGTGATAATCTCCCTCGATTAGACCCTTTCTTTTCTCATGCAATTTTTCTTGTTCTATGTATTGCGAAAAACGCAGATTTTGATCTGCAGAATAATTGTTATCAATATTAAGTTAAATTAAAGTTAATCTATGTTTTAATTCCAAATCACAATGATAATTACTATCATAATTAAGGAAAAATAATGAAACAATATCGATTAG
>PGXI01000115.1 GCA_002839125.1 Tenericutes bacterium HGW-Tenericutes-5 | reverse complement strand
GATTGCATATTACTAGAACTGAAATCATCTAAATAATTTAAATCATATTGACTCATATCATATTCTTTTTCAGTATCAATAATCGCTGACATAAGAAATGCTTTTTGTCTTACTAAAGCGGAATTTATATCTTGTAAACTGTTATTTACTTCCATGTCAATATCATCGGAGTAAAAATAAGTATCAAAAACTTTAAAACTTGATGCGTAATTCATTTCATACAACTTATATTTTTCGTTTTCAGCAATTATACTGAAATAATCATCTTCAAAATCAAATTCATATGTAGCATCAACCAAAACATATTTGTAGCCTAAAAAATGATTTATGTAAAAACCAAAATAATTCATTCTGCTCTTTGATTGATATTCATTTGAGTTAAAAATCATTTTACCAATACCATTTGTTTCTGAATCTGTCCAAGAGTGGAAGATATAGGTATTGGTCGGAAAAACTGTCATTCGGTTAAAATTGGTTTTATCTAAGCCGATTCTACTCATATCTATATATACACGATAAAATTCATCTTGATCTAGATTAGCTTCTAAAAATTCATTAACATCATGGCTTCTTTCAAAAACATCGATCTTATCTCTAATAGAAAAAGGACCAGAATAAATATATCCTAAAGCTACTATTACTTCAATCCACACAAACCACTTAATTACAGTAAATTTTTTAAGCCATCCAAAAACAATGATAATTACTAGATAAACTATCGATACACCAATCATTACAGTATCTGCAGTTAGTGTCTCTCTTCCCGCGTATCTAATATTAATATCTAATTTTTGAATATAGTAATATACTAAGAAACTTGACAATAAAATCAATAACGATGCGACTATTGTCATTTGCTTCATTTTTATTTTTTCAAAACCATAGCGATCAAAAACATGTGCCAAAGCTAAAACTTCAATCAAAGGTAAGAGATTGATCCATCTAGTATATGGTTTATCAAGTGTCCCTGAAAAAACATATGAAAAGAGTGGAAAGAACATAAATACAAGAGCGATTAGAAAACTAACTTTATAAACTCTACTAATCTTATCTTTCATAAAGAAAATCAAACTCATGTAAGCGAAGCCAATTATTGTTATATAAAGTGATGCATGTTCAAGTCCATAATCATTTTCAAAACCATAGAACCCTATTGGTTTTTGTTCAGCAACTAATTTCGCTAAATATCTAATATATATTTCTGGTCTAAATAACTTTAATTCGTATGACCCAATGTTTATAATCCAAGCGTTGAATGTTGCTGTACTACGATAAGTTTCTTCTAGAATGAAATTGATTGATGGCAACAAAATAACTGCGGCCATACCCACTCCAAGAAGTAATAAACCAAGGAAAATAACTCCTTTTTTTATAAAATCAAATAGATTAAATTTATAGCGTTTAAAATACTCTAAAATAAAGGCAAATGATGTGAATGCTAAAATCATATATCCTAAATAGAAATTATAAAAAATGATTAAAAGCGCGAAAAGAGGTAGTATCCATCTCTTTTTATTAAAGAAGTAGTGAATAACTATTAATGAAAGCGGAAGATAAAAGGCCATAGAAAGGAATGCTGGAAAAGCCATAAAACTTACCATGCCACCACTAACAAAATAGAAAATACTAGCCCAGAAAATAGTTCGGTTCTTTCTTCCTTCAAGATGCAAGAAATACGCTAATGCCATTACCCCGGCAAATATTTTGAATAACTCCATGATAGAATATGCTATCTCAACATTCATTACATAACTAAGTATAAAAGTTAAAAATGTAAATATATCTAACGGAATATAGTATATATCTGAGAAGAACGATGCTCCAAGGTAATTATTCAAATTAAATAGTGATAAAGAACCTCCTTTTACGGAAGCAATAAAATCATTCATTATTGTATAATATTGCAAAATATCATCAGAAAAATTGTTATAAAAGCTATTATTAACAATGATTATACCGGCTTGAATTATAAATAAAGCTGTAAATACTACTAAAGCTAGAATCTTAAAAGTTTTTCTTCTACTCTTGAAACCAGCTGAGAAGTAATTAGTAAAAGCGTCTCTAATTTTGATTATAAAAGTTCTAATATGTGCCATTTTTACTCCTAATTTCAGTTAATATTCATAGAATATTATTATATCATAATTAGTTTGGTTTATATAGTTATTATTTAAGTTTAATTGCTTTTAATTGCTAGATTATATATAATATTTATGAGGTAATAATATGGAAAAAGCAATTTTAGTAGGTCTAGACTATCGCAACGATGAATTCTTTGAAGAAACAATGGAAGAACTTGAAAACTTGGCTATTGCTTGTGACGTTGAGGTTCAAGATAAGTTGATTCAAAAACGGGAAGCTCCAACAGCCAATTATTTTATTGGCACAGGAAAAATCTCTGAATTAAAAAACCTTATAAATTTACATGATGCAAATCTTGTTATTTTTAATGACGAGTTAAGCCCAAGTCACATAAGAAATCTAGAAGAAAAATTAGAAATTAAAGTTATTGATCGAACAGTTCTAATACTAGATATATTTGCAAAAAGGGCCAAAACAAAAGAGGCTATGTTACAAGTAGAGCTAGCTCAATCACAGTATATGCTCCCGAGAGTTGTTGGAATGTATAAGTCTCTTTCGAGACAAAAATCTGGTACTGGATCAAAAGGACCTGGTGAGCAACAATTAGAACTTGATAGACGAATATTAAGAGATAAAATAACCAAATTAAAAAGAGAACTTAAAGAGTTGGTAAAAGTAAGAAGAACTCAAAGACAAAAAAGAAGCGAAAGCGCTACTAAAACAGTTGCTCTTGCTGGCTATACAAACTCAGGAAAATCTACTTTAATGAATGCAATTATTAAACATTCTATCCAACCTGAAAAAGATACTATGTTTAGCAAAGATATGTTATTTGCGACTTTAGAAACAAAAACAAGAAAAATTGAGTTGGAAAACAATAATAATTTTCTATTAACTGACACCGTAGGTTTTATAAGAATGTTACCACATGATTTGATTGAGGCATTTAAATCAACTCTTGAAGAAATTAACGAAGCATCCTTAATACTTCATGTTATCGATGTTTCTAATCCAAATTTCCCACATCAAATACAATCTGTTGAAGAAGTATTACAAGATTTAGGTGTTCATGAAGTTCCAATAATTCATGTATATAACAAAATCGATTTATTAACCGATATTCCTAATATACCTACATCTGATTCAATATTTGTATCTGCTAAAGAAGATCAAAATATTAAAAGACTACTAGAAGAAATAGATCGCGTATTATACAAAAATATTGAAGTCAGTATGATTGTTCCTTATAACAACGGTAATGTATTCTCGGATTTAAAAGAAAACTCAAAAATTTTAGAAGCCATGTATTTTGAAGACGGTATTCATATCAAAGCTATAATAAATGAGTATTACTATCAAAAATATAAGCAATACATAATATAAAAATCATCTCATTTTTGAGATGATTTTTTTTTATTGAATTGA
>PGXI01000114.1 GCA_002839125.1 Tenericutes bacterium HGW-Tenericutes-5 | reverse complement strand
CTGTATTTATGGGATTAGCAATTGGTATGAATATCCCACTCCCTTTGGTTGTTGGTGCTACCGTATCTGGGGCAGTATTTGGCGACCGAACATCTCCAATTTCGTCTAATGTTGCTTTAAATGCATCAAGCTGCGATAGTCCCGTAACAGAAAACTTAAAATCTATGTTAAAAACTACCATTCCTTCATATTCATTTACAGCAATTTTTTACTTTATACTTGGTCAAAAGTATATTTTAAAAAATACCATTAGTCCTGATATTTCTAAATATGGTTTTATTTCTATGAAAAAAAGACTACAAAAATCGATTGATTTGATTAATCAATATGACGTAAGAGTTTCTAAAGTTGAAGGATTAATTTCTTCTTTGTCAGGTGGAAATGCACAAAAGGTTATTATCGCTAGAGAGTTTTCTAGTGACCCAGATTTAATCATTGCTTCCCAACCAACACGGGGTGTTGATATCGGCGCAATTGAATTTATTCATAAGAGTATTTTAGACTTGCAAGAAAAAGGTAAATCAGTATTATTGATATCTTCAGAACTTTCAGAAATCATGAGTTTGTCTGATCGAATTTTAGTTATGTATAAAGGTAAGATCATCGGTGAAGTTATGGGTAAAAACGCTACTAGAGAAGAAGTTGGTTATTTGATGATGGGAATTACTCATAGTGAGGAGAATACTAATGGATAGAAAAGAAAAGTTAAATAGTCTTAAGTATTCTATTATCAATTCAATAATTCCCATATTAATTGCTTTTGGAATTGGTGCGATAGCGATTATCTTAGCTAAAGAAAATCCTTTATCAGCTTATGGAACTCTCTTTTACCGGTCTTTATTTAATATTAAAGGTATATTTAATACGCTTCATTTTGCTGGACCACTTATTTTAACGGGTCTTGCTATAGCGATAAGTTTTAAAGCTGGGTTGTTTAATATGGGTATAGAAGGACAATTGCTTTCAGCCGGGTTTGTAGTGGCGGTTATGGGTAATGTTTGGGGCGAACTGCCAAAAACAGTTTTAGTGCCGTTATTATTAGTTGTAGGCGTATTGGTTGGTGTAATCGTTGCGATTATTCCAACAATGTTAAAAGCTTTCTATAATGTAAATGAAATGGTTGTGACATTATTATTAAATTACGCAATTATTCATATCTTACAATATTTAACAGAAAATACTTTTAGAGATCCAACAAGCGGTTATGTTTCAACACCAAGAATTTCTTCAAATGCGATTCCTTCAAGGATCTTTGAAGATTATCGTTTAACAACATTTTTCAACACCAAGAATTTCTTCAAATGCGATTCCTTCAAGGATCTTTGAAGATTATCGTTTAACAACATTTTTTATCGTTGCGATAGTTGTTTTTGTGATATTTTATTTTATTATGAAAAGATCGAAGCTTGGTTTTGAAATTACGGCTTTAGGGCAAAACCGAAATTTCGCAGAAGCTACTGGAATGAGAATTCAAAAGAAGATTATCATCATCATGTTAACTAGTGGTGCTTTAGCAGGACTTGCTGGAGCGGGTTGGATGATGAGTGAGAAATATGCTTATACGTTAAGTTTTTCAGGGATTCCTGGACTCGGTTGGGATGGGATGTTAATTGCGCTTTTAGGAAGTCATAGTCCAATCGGGATTTTAATTGCTGCTATCTTTTATGCAGTTGTTAAAACTGGTAGTTCCAATATTGCTATTTTTACAAGTGTACCTTATGAGATTGTTATTCTTTTACAAGCTTTAATCGTTTTGTTCTTATCTTTAAAAGTATTTGTTAAACCTAAGGAGTTAAAGCTTGGCGAACCTTCAGTACCTAAGAAAAGGTTTAAGAATCTTTTTAAAGGAGGTAAGGAGTAATGAATTTAGATTTTATTATTAAAGTTTTTTCCGATTCATTATATTTTACTGGGCCAATCTTATTAGTTTCATTAGGTGGGTTGTTTGCTTATAAAGCTGGAGTTGTTAATATCGGGCTTGATGGAATGATGGGCATTGGTGCTCTTGCATCAGCTTTGGTATTGTTTTATACCGGCAATTGGTTAATAGCCATTATTGGCGGTATAATATCAGGTGTTTTAATTGGTTTATTGTTTTCTTTCTTTGGAGTAACTAAGAAAGCAAACTTTATTATCACCGGTTTTGCGATTAATCTGTTGTCTACTGCATTAGGTAAATATGTTCTTGCTTTAGAAGGAAGAACAGATATTAATGTTATTGGGACTATTAGTAATTTAAATACTAGAATAGAGATACCTTTGATTAAAGATATACCAATATTAGGTCCTATCATTTCTAATCAAACACCTTTGGTTTATATCTCATTTATCTTAATTTTTGTCTTATCCTTTGTAATTTATAAGACAAAGTTTGGGACTTATGTTAGAGTAGTAGGTGAATCAGAAGAAGCTGCAAAGTCAGTTGGGATAAACATTAACAAGATTAAATACTTAGCAGTAATCATCGGTGCGGTGTTAGCCGCATTAGCTGGTTATGAAGTGGCTATTAATCAGCTTAATGCTTATACCGCTGATATTACTGCCGGGATTGGTTTTATCGCTTTAGCCGCAATTTATTGTGGTGATGGTAAACCTAAAACAGTTGCGATTTATGCAATTTTGTTTGGTTTAACCAGATCGCTTGCGACAAATCTCGCAATTAGAATTGGTTCAATTGCTGGATTATTACAAATAATCCCTTATTTGATGATTGTAATCGTACTAACAACCGTAGCGATTATCAATCATAGAAAGAGTTTATATCGAGGTTTTTTAGATGAATAAAAAAGTAGCTGTAATTGTTGTAGATATGGTTTATGATTTTACTAACAAAAATGGGAAAGTTTTTTACCCAATCAACGAATCAATGTTACCGAAGATTCGTGATTTTATTACGCAGACTAGAGATGCAGGGTGCCAAATTATTTATATGCGTCATTCAGTAACTAAAGAGTTGCTTAAGACCTATACAAAAGTTACGAGAGAAAACTGTATCGCTGGCACTGGTGGCGATGAGATTGATGAAAGATTAGACGTTATTGAAGGAAAAGACTTAGTGATAAAGAAGCATAAGTATAGTTCTTTCTTTAATACAAATCTTCATGAAGAATTAAAATTCAGAAATATTAATACAATTATTGTTGTTGGTACTAAGACTAATAATTGTATTTTAGCTACTGTATTAGATGCTTACAACTTAGATATAAAAACTTATGTGCCAATTGAACTAGTTGGTACATCAGATGAACTAACAAATGAGATTTATTTAAGAGACATGGGAAGATATCTTTGCGAAGTAGAAAGTAAAGATAAAATTCTTAGTATGATTAAAAGTGATCAATTATGAGATACGATATTATAGTCTCTGGATATGTCTCTTTAGACAGAGTTATTAAAGTAGCAACTGAACTTATTCCCGGAAAAACTTCAATAGTAACTAATGATAATAATGTCAACTTAGAATATGGAGGTTGTGGGATTAACTTTGCTTGTGATTTAGATAAGTTAGGTAAAAGCGTTTTACCGATTATAAGAGTTGGTTTTGATTATGTTCAGAGTGGCTTTAAACAGTTTTTGGAAGTTAACAATATTTCAACTGAAGCGGTTGAAATGGTCGATAGAGCCGCTACAAGTTGTTCATATTTGATTGAAGATAAAGAAATGAATCATATTACACTTTATTATCCAGGAGCGATGGATGAGAAATATTTTAATGGTTATAAAGAAGAGTGGTTTAAGGTTTCAAAGCTAGGCTTAATGACAGTGGCTAGTGTTGTGGATAATAAAGAGTTTTTAACGATGTGTAAACGTGTCAATATTCCCCATTACTTAGGTTTGAAAATGGATGAAGCCGCTTTTCCAAAGTGGTTTGTAAAAGAAGTAACTGAATCGGTTAACGGTGTATTTGCTAATGAGGTTGAGTATGAGTATTTCTTAAAGAGTAATGCAGTAAGTAATATTGAAGAAATATTTGAAATTAATAAGCAATTAGAGTTCGTTGTTAAGACGAAGGGTAAATTGGGTAGTGAAATCTATTTTAAAGAGAAAAATAGGATTATCCATTTGGAAGTACCGG
Source organism: Tenericutes bacterium HGW-Tenericutes-5 (assembly GCA_002839125.1). GTDB lineage: Bacteria > Bacillota_I > Bacilli_A > Izemoplasmatales > Hujiaoplasmataceae > UBA2289. Next base: position 748 of record PGXI01000114.1, on the reverse strand, counting down.
TATTAGAAACTAATGAGTTTGTGTCTAGTGTTGGTAGTGGTGATGCTTTTATGGCAGGGTTTTTATTTGGGATGTTAGAAGGTTACTCTAAAAAAGAATGTATGTATCTTGGAGCGACGCTTTCAACCTTTATTATTGAAGCAGCAGGAGCGACTTCAAACGCTCCAGACCGATTAGAACTATTATATCGGTTTAACCGATTTTTTAAGGAAAGTGAGTAAAGATTATGAATAAAACATTATATATGAAAGCAACACCTGAAAAGGTCGCTGATTATGTGATTTTTTCTGGAGACCCATGGCGAGTTGAGGTTTTAAAGAAGTATTTAGATGATGTGGAGCATATTGGCTTTTTTAGAGAGTTTAATACATATACTGGATTTTATAAGGGTGTAAGAATTACAGTCTCGTCTACTGGCATTGGTGCACCTTCTGCAGCTATTGCGATGGAAGAGATGTATAATGCCGGGATGAAAGTAGCGGTAAGAATGGGAACAGTAATGTCTTTAAATGATGATTTATTAGGAACGTATGTTATTCCTTCAGGTTCTTTTAGAATGGAAAAGACAAGCGAGACTTATGTCGGCTTAGGTTATCCAGCAGTGGCTGATTTTGCGTTAGTTAATTCTTTAAGTAATACTTTTAAAAATGCTGGTCAAAAAGTGGATAATGGTATTAATGCGACGATGGATGGGTTCTATTCACAAATGAAAGAATCACGTCTGTCAAAAGCAAGAAATATTGATTTT
>PGXI01000002.1 GCA_002839125.1 Tenericutes bacterium HGW-Tenericutes-5 | reverse complement strand
AGGTGGTCAGCAACAAAGACTTTGTATTGCTAGAGCAATTGCGATGGAACCCGAAGTAATTCTTATGGATGAACCAACCAGCGCACTAGATCCGATTGCGACATTAAAAATTGAGCAACTTATTAATGATTTAAAGGAAAACTATGCTATTGTAATAGTGACTCACTCTATGCAACAAGCCGCAAGAATTTCTGATAATACAGCTTTCTTTCACATGGGTGAATTAATCGAGTATAATGCAACAGATATTATTTTTACGACTCCTGCAAACAGCAAGACAGAAGATTATATAACTGGGCGTTTTGGTTAAGATGTTGAATAATATTAGTAATTTAGATATAATCTAAAATAGGGGGATTTTATGACTTTTAGAACACAATTCGAGAAAGAATTGGAAGAATTAAAATTAAGCTTAATAAAGATGGGTGATTTAGTTATTAAAAATATCCATTTATCTCTCCACTCTTTTATTGATATGAATGTTGAATTAGCAGATAAAATTATAAAAGATGATAAACTAGTTAATCAGTTAGAATATGATATTGAAAAAGAATGTATGAGGATCATTCTAAGGGAACAACCCGTAGCTAAAGATTTAAGATTAATTACATCCGTATTAAAAATGATTACCGATTTAGAAAGAATCGGCGATCATGCGGCAGATATTTCAAAATTGACTGTATTTATGGAAAAAAATAACAAACCTTTTGTTGTTAAACAAGTACATAAAATGGCTGACGCCAGTGAAGATATGATTAAGATGGCTTTAGAATCCTTTGTGAATCAAGATCAAAATATTGCACTAAAAGTAATTGAATCGGATGATATTGTTGATGATTACTTCACCGAAGTTCAAAAGAGTGTTGCAGAAGCAATAAGACAAAATAATATTGATGCTGATTACGCTATTTATCTTATGATGGTGGCTAAATATTTAGAAAGAATTGGAGATCATGCAGTAAACATTGCAGAATGGGTTATTTTTTCCATTCTAGGCCATCATAGAAATTGAGGAACAAATATTGAAACCGATAATTTATTCAGTTGAAGATGATTTGAATATTCAAAACGTTATTCGAATAGCTTTACAAAACACACAATTTGAAATTGTTTGTTTTGATAACGCTAAAGAGATGTTTATTCAAGTTGAAAAAACAATTCCGGATTTATTTTTACTTGATATTATGTTGCCAGATATGGATGGAATTGAGATAATAAAAAAAATTAAGAAGCAACAAATACTAAATAAAATCCCAATAATGATAATTTCCGCAAAAGCATCAGAAGTGGATAAAGTAATTGGTCTCGATACTGGTGCAGATGATTATCTTATTAAACCTTTTGGCGTTTTGGAATTGGTTTCGCGAGTTAAAGCGCTTTTGAGAAGAAACAACACATCAACCGACGAAGAAGATTCAATCAATATTAAAGGGTTAACAATCAATAAAAAAGAGTATTCAGCAGTGTATGATAATAAAACCATTAGATTTACAAATAAGCAATTTAAACTCTTGGAGTATTTGATGACTAAACCTGATAGATTAATTTCAAGAGATGAAATATTAAATAATGTATGGGGATACGATTTCTTTGGAGAAACAAGGACTTTAGATGTTCATATAAAGGAATTAAGAAGAAAGCTAAAAATTGTCGGAATAAATAAAGAAGTGATTGAAACCATCCGTGGAATAGGATACAAGTTTGTCCTATGAAAAGAAAAATTAGTTTGCAGTTTGTACTGTTAATCTTTACATCACTCATAGTTTTTACGATTGGAGCTTCTTTGATTGTAAAAGATACAATTAATAAGATTACTGAGTTAAATCTAGAAAAATATCTTACAATAATTGAAACAGATACTGATAATTTAACCGAAACAGAAATTATAGAAAAATATAGTGAGTTAGACAATTATTTAAGAATAACCTTTATTGATTCAGAAGGAGTAGTTTTAGCAGATAGTTCTACAGAGAATCTTGATAATCATTTAAATCGACCGGAAATTCAAAACTTAGGAGAAACCTATATTCGTCATTCTGATACTTTAAAGATTGATATGATGTATTTGGCCAAAGAGTTGCCTAGCGGAGTGTATTTGCGAGTTGCGATTCCAATCACATCTGTTTTAGGGTTTGTTAATGACTTTATCGCTTTATCTTTCTTCATCGGCACAATTATTATTGCCTTATCAATTCTTTCGAGTTCTTACTTGATTAAACAAAGTCTTAAACCGTTAGAAGACATAAGACACATATTAAACAATGTTAATGGTGGCGAATATCAAGAAGTAATGCCGATTGTAAAATATGATGAGATAAATAATCTTTTAAGTGAAATAAATGATATTAACAAAACGATTTCTTCTACGATTTTTTCTTTGAAAATAGAGAAACAAAAGTTAGATTTTTTACTTAACCATATGAATCAAGGTATTTGCGTTTTAGATAAAGACGCTAAAATAGTTTTGATCAATACTTATCTCAAAAAATTATATAATTTCAATATTGATTATAATATTAATAAAGATTTCCGCTATTTAATCCGTGATGATGAACTCCAAAAAATAATTCACGACACATATGATTCGAAAACAGAAAAAAATTATATAACTAAAATTACTAACAAGTATTATGCAATTTCAATTATTTATTCCAAACAAGATTGGAGTTTTGAATCAAGCGTTATTCTTATCTATTCAGATATCACTCAAATCAGAAACACAGAAATATTAAAACGCGATTTCTTCATTAACGCTTCTCATGAACTTAAATCTCCGTTAACCACGATTATTGGTTCAGCTGATTTAATTGCACAAGGAATTGTAAAAGATCAAGAAACCAAAAATGATTTAATAAATCGTATTGGTTCCGAAGCGAAAAGAATGAATAATTTAGTAATGGATATGCTAGCTTTATCTGAGTATGAAACAAAAAAACAGGAAACTCAAAACCAAATTATCAGTCCTAAAAAAGTTATTGAAGAAGTTATTAAAAATTTAGAAGTTTTAGTAAAAACGAAACAAACAAACATCCATCTTGAATCTGAGAAAACTAGTATTTTCATAGGTTATGAAGAAATCTATCAAATTTTTAAAAATTTACTTGAAAATGCTATTAAGTACGGAAAACAAGATGGAAATGTTTGGATTAAAACTTATATTGAGAATGAGAATTTTGTTATTAGCGTGAAAGACGATGGCATTGGCATACCTAAAAATGATATTGATAGAGTCTTCGAAAGGTTTTACCGTGTTGATAAAGCTCGCAGCAAGTCTACAGGTGGCACTGGTTTAGGACTTTCTATAGTTAAACATATTATTTTAAACTACAATGGGCAAATAAAATTGTTAAGTGAAGAAGATATTGGTACAGAGGTGCTTATATTCATTCCAAAAACTGAAATTAATGTTTTGTGAGGAGGAAATAATGAAAGTAGCTTTTGTATGTACGCATAACAGTTGTAGAAGCATTATGGCAGAAGGTTTTTTAAACCACTACAATGATGGTAGATTTGAAGTCTATTCGGCAGGAACTGAAAAATATCCTCATCCAAAACCATTGGCTATAGAAGTCATGAAAGATTTAGGTATCGATATGAGTAATTCTCGCAGTAAACTTTTGGATGAAATTCCCAATGAATTAGATATATTAATAACTATGGGTTGTGGTGTCGAATGTCCTTTCATTCCATGTCAATTCCGTGAAGATTGGGCTTTGAACGATCCTAGCGGCGGACCAAAAAGTGAATTTGAAAAAACCAGAGATTTGATTAAAGAAAAAGTTTTGGATTTAATAGAAAGAATTAATAAAAACAAATTATAGTAAATATTAACGAATTAATATTTAATAAAAACAAGTGAGATTGATGTTAAATCTTACTTTTTTTATGGTCTTTTTTAAATATTAAGTATAAAAATTTTTTATAGAGTTATTCTTCTAAAAACCATAGTTTTTTACCATTGTAAAAGGTATAATAATATTGTAAGGAGGGATATCTAATGGAAGAATATAGATTATATAAAAACATCCTTTGTATTGATTTAAAAAGCTTCTATGCGTCAGTAGAATGCGCTATTTCTGGCTTAGATCCCTTCAAAACTCCCCTTGTAGTTGCGGATAAATCTAGAGGTGGCGGATCTATAGTTTTAGCGGTTACACCATATCTAAAAACCTTAGGAGTACCGAATCGTTGCCGCGTTTATGAACTACCCAAAAATATTGATATTATCTATAGAAAACCAAGAATGGAAAGATATTTAGAATATTCTACAAAAATTATTGAAATTTATTTACAATTTGTTTCTGAAGATGATCTGTACGTTTATTCTGTAGATGAAGTTTTTTTAGATGTAACAGAATATTTACAATATTATAAAAAAACTGACTATGAATTAGCAAAAACAATAATGGAAGAAATTTATAAACAAACAAAGATTTATTCAACTTGTGGCGTTGGACCGAATATGTTGATTGCAAAATTAGCGTTAGATATCGAAAGCAAACATTCTCCAGATTTTATAGCTAAGTGGAGTTATGATGACTTGCCAACCAAACTTTGGCCGATTAAGCCTTTATCCAAAATGTGGGGTATTGGAAGAAATACAGAAAGAAACCTCAACGCTCTAGGTATTCAAAAAATTGGAGATATAGCCAATTATGATGTCAAAAAAATGAAAAAGAAATTCGGAGTCATTGGCGAAGAATTATACTATCATACTCATGGAATCGATATGAGTTTAATACAAGAAAAATTAAGGTTAAAACCCGCAAGTAAAAGCTATGGCATCGGACAAACTTTATTTGAAGATTATTATAAACCGGAAATCTATCAAATCATTCGAGAAATGGTCGATGATGTATGTAGGCGTATGAGAGTTAGCAAAAAGAAAGCCTCAACCATTCATTTCGCTTTAGGTTATAGTAAAGATGTCGGAGGTGGTTTTGCTAGACAAATGCAACTCTCGCAACCTTCAAGCAACGAATCTCATGTTTTTCAATTATGTTTAAAAATAATGAATAAATTTTATAATGATTCGCCAATTAGGGTTGTAAGAATAGCAGCCACAGGACTAATTGACGATCGCGATTATCAAGTAAATCTATTCGAGGATATTGAAACGGTGATGAAAGAGAAACAAGTTTTTCACGCGGTTGATGAAATAAAAGAACGGTTTGGCAAAAATAGTATCAATCGAGCTTCTAGCGAATTAAAAACATCAACGATAAAGGCTAGGAACGAAATGATAGGTGGTCACAATGCCTAGTGCCTATATTGATAGAGGAATAATTAAATGGGCAGCATTTGATGCCTTGAGTGGTTATCACTCAATGTTGAAAGAAATGCAACATCGACTAGGAAAGAAAGCCAAACCAATCCTTAGTGATGATGAATATGAACTTCTGAATAGAAACTTACAAGTAGCTATGAACAATCATAAAGAAGTAGAACTCCAATATTATAGTGAGGGATACATTAAAACTACTTATGGACAAATAAAAAAACTAGACTTTATTAATAAATTAGTTGTTCTGACAACTTATGAAAAAATTCCCGCTGATGATGTAGTCAATTTGGCAATTATCTAATCAAATTTTTGTAAACGTATTCAGAAAAACCGCCCAAAATGGTATAATAAATTTATGCTTAGGAGGTTTTTATGAAAAGGATTAAAAGATTAGATTCGCCTAAAATTGTCTACATCATTTTTTTAACAATTTTAATTTTAGAAATAGCAGGAGCGAGTTTTAGTGCTGGATTCGCCACTTCTCCAGAACAAAGAGATGCGGCTATATCAAATATATTCTTAGGCTTTTTAGGAATAATGTTATTTTCTTTACCTTGGATTATTGAGTCAAGATTTAAAGTAGACATTCCCAATTATTTAGAAGTAATAGTTTTGTTTTTCTTGTTTAGTGCGATAATATTAGGAAATATTCATGGTTTTCTAGAGTCGGTTAAAGGTTATGATAAATTTTTGCATACTTTGAGCGGAATAATAATTTCGGTAATTGCTTATGAAATGATTCATTCATATAATCTTTCAAAAGCTGATGAAGTAAAATTAAGTCCAGGATTACTTAGTATATTTGCCTTTTGCTTTTCAATTACGCTTCTTGTTGTTTGGGAATTTTATGAATTTTCAGTTGACACAATTGCCTACAATATTAATAACGAAACCGCAAGAAACATGCAAAGATATCAATGGGTTAATGACAGTTTAATCTACCCACAACCTTACGGGTTAATGGATACAATGCTAGATTTAATTGTCGGTTCAATAGGCGCTGCAATAGTTAGTTTTATCGGCTGGAGAATTCTGCTTAGAAAACAACTAAAACAAGCAAGAAAAGAGATGGTTGAGTCATGATTGTTGAAAAGGCTTATGCCAAAGTTAATTTGTTTTTGAATGTTCTTGGCAAACGTAAAGACGGGTATCACGATTTAGAGATGTTGAACGTTAAAATTGATTTGCATGATTTGCTTGAGTTTAATTTAATCGATTGTGACAACACAGTGATAATAAAATCAAACGACTTATTTTTATCTAATCAAGATAATATTGTTTTACAAGTAGCTAAACATATGTTGAAAAATTTTAATATAAACAATGGTCTTGAAATTAAAATAGAAAAAAACATACCCTTCGGAGCTGGTTTAGCTGGAAATTCAGCTGATAGTGCTGCGGTAATAAAGGGGATTGATAAATTATTTAACTTAAATCTATCCACTAAAGAAATGATGGATATCGGCGTTATATTTAGCGCTGATATACCTTATTGCCTTTTTGACAAACCCGCATTTGTATCTAAAATAGGAGAAATAGTTAATGATTTTGAACTTGATTTATCAGAGTATAAATTGTTGCTAATAAATCCTAGAGAGTTTATTAGCACTAAAGATGTTTTTGGCTTTGCCGATAAACATCATTTTGACATCAAAGATATTGATAAAATCAAAGAGTTTTGCGAACAAAATAATATTCCAGCGATAAGAGAAAATGTTCATAACTCTTTAGAAGAAATAGTAATCAATAATTATGATTTTATGAGAAATTTTAAAGATAATTTAGTTGCTGAACTGGGTTCTGAAGGTCTAGTAATGACTGGGTCTGGATCGAGTTTTATCAAAATTTTACATAAAAATGAAGATGTTAGCGACTTTATTAGTCGTTATAATGAGAAATATCTTATTAAATTACATAATTTTTTATAGATTTTTTGCCTACCCTATTGAATTATCAAAAATAAACATGATATAATTTGCCAAAGAGGTGGTAGTGTGAAGATAACTGAGGTACGTGCGAAAAGAATCAACGGCGACAATCGATTAGTGGGTGTAGCTGCCATAACTATTGATAACTGCTTTGTCGTTCACGAATTACGGATCATTGAGGGGAAAAATGGTTTATTTGTCGCGATGCCAAGTCGCAAAATGCCAAGTGGGGATTACAAAGATGTTGCCCACCCTATTAACAGTGATACAAGGGCTATGATTGAAAAAGCGGTTTTAGATACTTTTCAAGCTTTACCAGAATTAAATGAAGATGACAAAAACATTGACGAATAGTCGATGTTTTTTAATTTAAAAAAATTGTGACTTTTTTGTTTAGTCTTAATGTTGTATAATATAGTTGAACTAATCTATTATTGAAGAAAGGAAGCAATAGATTCCTATTGCGATGGTTTTTTATGGCTGTTTTTCATGGTTCGAAAGTTAAATTATTCGCGTTAAGTTCTAATGTCCAACTAGCTCAAGATATAGCCGATTTTATCGGAATACCTTTAAGCAAATGCGAAGTAACTCATTTCGCAGACGGTGAAATCAATATAAATATTCCAGAAACTGTCAGAGGTCACAAAGTTTTTGTTATTCAATCAACTTGTAGTCCTGTAAATGAACATATCATGGAACTATTAATTATGATCGATGCTTTAAAACGTGCTTCTGCCAGGGAAGTAAATATCGTTATTCCTTACTACGGATATTCAAGACAAGATAGAAAAGCAAAAGCAAGACAACCAATTTCAGCTAAATTAGTGGCTAATTTATTAGAAGTAGCTGGAGCTGCACGTGTAATCAGTATGGATTTACATGCGCCACAGATTCAAGGATTTTTCGATATTCCAATTGATAATTTTAGAGGAATGCCAATTATAGCCAATTATATAAGAACAAAAAAATTAGAAAACATTTGTGTTGTATCTCCTGATCACGGTGGCGTTGCTAGAGCTAGAGACTTAGCGAATATTTTACAGTCTCCAATTGCGATTATCGATAAAATGAGACCAGAACCAAATGTAGCCGAAGTAATGAATATTATCGGTAGAGTTAAAGGAAAAACTTGTGTTATCATCGATGACATGATTGATACAGCTGGATCAATTTTTGCGGCCGCCAACGCACTAACAGAAGCTGGCGCTAAAGATATTTATGCTTGCTGTACCCATCCGGTATTCTCTAAAAACGCTACTGATTTACTAATGGAAGCTCCTATAAAAGAAGTTATATGTACAAATACAATAGAACTTCCTAAGGAAAAGATATTTTCAAAACTTGTTCAACTTTCAACTGCAGAGTTGTTAGGACAAGGTATTATCAATATTATTGACGATCAAGGTGTTTCAACATTATTTTCTTGTGAAAGATAAACCTTAACTTTACAAGAAAATCATTTGTGGTATAATAAAATAAATTGATGACTGGAAGAGTAAAATTAAAATCTTGTTTATAGCGAATGAGGGTATGGTGAAAGCCTCAAAATCAAGCTTAATTTGAAAAACGCCCACGAAAGACAGAAGAAATAATAGTAGAACTGTACGTAATTCTTGCGTTAAAAGATATTGAGTGCTGAGATATGTTTCTCAGAATTAAGGTGGTACCACGGAAATATTCGTCCTTTACAATTTATTGTGAAGGACTTTTTTGTTTTTTTAGGGGGAAATTATGTTATTGCAAGAATTACGAGAGTTATACAAAGATAGTCCGCTATCAACTCATACGAGATATCATAAACAGTCATATGTTGATGGACAAATTGATTATTTTATCGGTTTGAATTCAGCTACAATTGGAAGTTTCTCGAGTAAATATTATAAAACAATTGAAAAGCCAGAACTTGTAGAACTATTAAGACATAAAATACATGATTTTCGTTCAATAGCTTTAAGTATAATGTGTAAGCAAATGGACATAAAACCCAATAAACATAAGGAAATTGTAGAGATGTATTTAGAAAATCTCGATTATGTAAATAATTGGGATTTAGTTGATATATCTGCTTCAAAAATACTCGGAAGATATTTATATGAGATAAATGACTTTGATTTACTATATGAGTTATCAAAATCGGAAAATTTATGGTATAAAAGAGTATCGATAGTAGCTACTTACCACTTAATAAAAAATAATTTACTCCAAGTAACTTTAGATATAGTAGATACTCTTATTTTTGAACAACATGATTTGATGCATAAAGCTTGTGGTTGGATGTTAAGAGAGTTAGGAAAGAGAGATTTGAATCTTTTAACCGACTATCTTGAAACAAACTACATGATAATGCCGAGAACAATGTTGAGGTATGCAATTGAAAAATACCCAGAAGATATAAGAAAAAGAATTTTAAAAGGAGATTTTTTATGGCGATAGAAATTAAAAAAATTTACATTGACTATGTAGGTTATAAAGACAAAGAAGTATTAATCAACGGTTGGGTTAGAAATAATCGTTCTCAAAAAGAGTTTGGATTCATTGACCTAAATGACGGAACTACATTGGAAACAGTTCAAGTTGTTTATGAAGCACAAACCTTAGAAAACTTTAAAGAAGTCTCTAAATTTAGAGTTGGATCTTCAATTGTGGTTAAAGGTGTTTTAGTATTAACGCCACAAATGAAACAACCTTTTGAAGTTAAAGCTAAAGAGATTATTTTAGAAGGCGATAGTCTAGATGATTATCCAATTCAACCAAAAAGACATTCAAGAGAATTTTTAAGAGAAAATGCTCATTTAAGAGTGCGTACAAATCTATTTAATGCAGTTTTTAGAGTTAGATCAGTTGTTTCTTTCTCAATTCACAAATTTTTCCAAGAGAGAGGCTTCGTCTATCTTCATGCTCCAATTATTACAGCGAGTGACGCTGAAGGAGCTGGAGAGATGTTCCAGGTAACTACTTTAAACGGTAAACAACCTGAAGAAAATTATAGTAACGACTTCTTTGGGAAAAAAGCTAACCTTTCTGTTTCTGGACAATTACAAGCTGAAGCATATGCGCTTGCATTTAAAAATGTATATACTTTTGGGCCAACTTTTAGAGCTGAAAACTCAAACACAACAAGACATGCGTCTGAGTTTTGGATGATTGAACCAGAAATAGCTTTTGCGGATTTGAAAGATGACATGGCATTGGCAGAAGCTATGGTTAAGTATATTATCAAAGACTTATTTCAAACTTGTGAAAGCGAATTAAAATTCTTTGATCAATTTGTCGAAAAGGGATTAATTGATAAACTTAGAAAAGTCTTAGAATCTAAATTTGCTGTAGTAACCCATAAAGAAGCAATTGATATTTTATTTGCAAACAGTAAAGATTTTGATGTAAAACCAGAACACGGTAAGGATTTAGCGACAGAACACGAAAAGTTTTTAACAAAATTTTTTAACGGACCTGTATTTGTTATTGATTGGCCAAAAGAAATTAAAGCTTTTTACATGAGAATGAATGAAGATAATGAAACGGTTGCTGCTATGGACTTGCTTGTCCCAGGATCAGGTGAATTAATAGGTGGTTCACAAAGAGAAGAAAGATTAGATTACTTAGAAAAAAGAATCAATGAATTAGGTATAGATGATAAAGATTTATGGTGGTATAAAGACTTAAGAAAATATGGTGGATGCAAACACGCTGGTTTCGGTATGGGATTAGAAAGAATGATTATGTATGTAACTGGAATTGATAACATTCGTGATGTTTTACCTTTCCCAAGAACACCGAAAAAATGTGAATTCTAAAAACAAAAGTAAAGCTCGAATTTTTCGAGCTTTCTTTTTTTGATTTATAATTTTTTAAACTTTATATTAGTGCTATTTATTGGTATAATTACTGTTGAGGTGCTAAATGAAAATAATAATTGATGCAGATGCATCACCAGTGAAAAATATAGTTATTGAATTAGCAAAAAAATATGGTGTTAAAGTCATTATGGTATCGAATTTTAATCACAATATAGTTTCGGATTATGCACAAGTAATAATTGTAGACGAAGGAATGGATGTAGCTGATCATGAGATTGTTAAGCAGACAGAAAAAAACGATTTAGTCATTACTCAAGATTACGGCTTAGCAAGTTTAATATTAATGAAAAAAGCTGATTGCCTACATCAAAATGGCTGGTTTTACACGAACGAGAATATTGATATGTTGTTAATGCAAAGACAAATTTCTCAGAAGATTAGAAAAAGCAAACAAAGAAATCCGCATATTGCAAAAAGAACCGAAAAAGATAATACAATTTTTAGAGAAAAATTAGAGCTGTACCTTATTAACAGATGTCAAAGTTGACATCTGTTTTATTTATTTATTCAACTTTATAAAATAATATTTTACTTACCTTTGATATATACTTATAAAAACAAAAGACAAGGAGATAATTTCCTTGTCTTTCAAAATAAACATTTTCAACTTTAATTATTTCTTTTCTTTAATAACTGGTTCTTTTAAAGATTCAACTAATCCGCTAGCAAGTCCCACTATACCTTGCATTTCTGAAGGAATAATAATCTTTGTTGCTTGACCTTGTGCTACTTTTTCCATAGCCTTATAAGCTTCTAAAGTTAATACTGCTTGATCAGCTCCAGCTAATTTAACTAATTTAATACCTTCAGCAGTTGCTTGTTGAACCTTAAGGATTGCTTCAGCTCTACCTTCAGCTTCTCTAATAGCAGCCTCTTTTTTACCTTCAGCTTCTAGGATATTAGCGGCTTTTTCACCTTCAGCAGTTAAGATAGCAGCTTGTTTTCTACCTTCAGCAATTAAAATTGATTCACGTCTTTCACGTTCAGCTCGCATTTGTTTTTCCATTGCTTCACGTATTTCTTTTGGCGGAATAATGTTCTTAACTTCAACACGATTAATTTTGATACCCCATGGGTCTGTAGCGTCATCAAGAATAATACGCATTCTTTCGTTAATCAAATCTCTAGATGTTAAAGTTTGGTCTAACTCTAATTCACCGATAATATTACGTAAAGTAGTAGCGGTTAATTGTTCGATTAATAATCCTGGATTTTCCGCTCCATAAACAAATTGTTTTGAATCAGTAATTTGCAAGAACACAACAGTGTCAATTTGCATTGTTACGTTATCTTTTGTAATAACCGCTTGAGGTGGGAAGTCTAAAACTTGTTCTTTTAAGTTTATAACGTCACTAACCATACCTCTTGTATTGTAAGTTCTTCTGATTCGATCGATAAATGGAACTTGGAAATGAAATCCAGCTGTCCAAGTAGTAAAATAGTTCCCCCATCTTTCGATAACATATTCAGTTGCTTGAGGTACAATCTTAATTCTAGTACCTAAATAAATAAGAATAATTACTAACAAAGCAACTAAAAGAATTATTCCCCAAGTGGAAATTAAAAACATTGGTGCTAACATAATATAAAATCCTCCTAATAATTATATTCCGTTTTATCAACGGTGATTTTTGAAATCATATCTCTAACAGTTAATTTATTTCTTGTGGCAGCTATTAAAGCTGTATCGATCAAGAACATAAACATAACTGCCATTATTGCATACAGTGGATTGATTGGTATCAATACAATGATTAATAGATATTTAAAAGCAATATCATGTAAAAACAAACTCATCAAATTTACTGGTCCGGTTAATTTTAAACGCATAACTCTTCTTCCTAATGTCATACCCTTAAGAATCATTGTGTAAAAAGTTGAGATCAGTAAAAATATAAAAGCATAATAATAGACAACGTTAGTGAAATAGATACCCAAAGGTTGAATATAAGGTGCTGTATCAACTTGATTTTGTTGAAACAGGATATCTGATTGTTCAACATAGCTAGCTAAAGCTTGAGCTTTTAATTCTTCATCTTCACCAGCAAGGAGTTTTTCCGCTTCATATTCTTGTTGCAAATCCTTGATGTCCTCGTTGTAAACAGCCATTATCTCTTCATAAGTTGTATTAATTTCATCATAGTTATCGATTTTATTTTGTAACATACCTCTTCCAAACAAAATGAAACTTAAGTATATTACACCAAAAACTAAAATCATATCAAGTAAAGACGACAGAAGTCTTCTAAAAAAACCAGCTCTCATTATTCTTTCCTAACAACTAATTTTACACCTTTAATGGCTAAAACTAAAACTTTCTCATTAATTTGTATGTCTTCATTAGCTATAGCGGTCCAAATCTTACCTTCAATTTTTACTTCTCCGCGTTCTCCGTCAAGTATTGGTTTAATACAAACGGCAACTCTCCCAACTAAGGAATCGGCATTGGTTTTAATTTCGTTCTTCTTAATAAATTTCTTAAATATTGGTCTTAAAACCAATAATAAAGCTATTGAAAATAGAATAAAAATCAATACTTGAATCCAAATTAAATCAGGGAAAATAATTGCGAAGATTAAAGCAAAGAATCCACCAGCAGCAAACCAAATACTAGACAAATCCATTGTCAAAGCTTCGATAACGCCAGCTACAATGATGACAGCGAACCATACAAAAATCATTGTGGTCGCAAGATCGATTGCTAAAAACATATCCTTACACCTCTTCCTTATTCAAATCAATTATTAATGCTTCTTCAGATTTACTCCAATGGGCTTTGAATTTATAAGAATTCTTATTTTTAAAATCAAAACTCATTAATTCTGCAACTTCTGACATGAATAACTTATTACATACTCTTGAATAACTAGACTTTATTGTGATATTATGTCTTTGTTCTTCAGGCACATATCCTAAACTAGCTTCCTCTTTAGTTATGGGTTTAACAGCAATTAACTTATTGTCAACATCTAAACCCAATAAAACAATATAAGCGGTCTCGAAATAACTAGTCGCGGACTTGTTTAATGTGATGTTTGCTTCATACAGTGTTGCCAATTCGTCTAGGGGTTTTTTTGATACCCATTCGAACTTACTCATCTTACAACCTCCATTATAATACAGATTTTCTATATTCATAATTATATCACGACTATTTTAAATTATCAATAGATATTTATGATTATTTAAAATTATTTATGATTACTTTGTATTTACCGCAACAATAAGATATTATTAATCAGGTGATAAAAATGAAAGAAAACAAGTATTCAGACTTTGTGTCCAAGTCTTTAAATAAAACTTTTAAAAGCGTCCTCTTTGGTCGTTTTTTAAGAGCAATTGATGATTATAAGTTGATCGAACAAAATGATAAAATTTGTGTAGCACTTAGCGGCGGGAAAGATTCTTTAGTTCTAGCGGCACTTTTTGAAGAATACAAACTTCACTATAATAATAATGTTGAAATTGTGTATTTGATGATGAACTCTGGGTTTACAGAGAAATTCCTTGATAACCATCTAGAGAATATGAAAAAACTTGGAATTAAGCAAATTACTAAAGATTCTCGAGTTTATGAAATCGCTAATGAAATGAATCCAAAAGCCCCTTGCTTTTTATGCGCTAGAATGAGAAGGGGATTCTTATACCAAGCAGCTAAAGATTTGGGTTGTAATAAACTAGCTTTAGGTCATCACTTTGACGATGTAATTGAAACAACTTTAATGAATATGTTTTATACAGGAACTTTTAAGACCATGTTACCGAAAGCAAAGTCACAAAATTATGAAGGTTTAGAACTGATTAGGCCAATGTATTTAATAAAAGAAAAAGATGTTGAGAGATTCATTAAGTATCATAATATAACTATCAATTCAAAAGGGTGCTTTTTTCAAGAAAGAAACGTAGATTCAAAAAGACAAGAGATGAAAAACTTAATTACTGATTTAAGGAAAGTTTATAAGAATATAGACATCAATATTTTTAGATCAGCGGAAAATATTAACTTATCTAGCGTTTTGGGTTATTATGAAGATGGAGATGAAAAGATAAGTTTCTTAGATAAATATTAAAAAAACAATGCAGATAATTGCATTGTTTTTATATAAAGGTTTCACATGAAACATTATTTACCTAAACAAAACTTTGAAAACAAAGTTGAAATTAAATCTTCGTTTGAAGTCTCCCCAATAATTTCACCAAGACTACTCCAAGCTTTTCTTAAATCTATCTCAACCATATCAATAGGGATTTGATTATAAGAAGCTTCTAAGGCCTGTACCAAAGCTAGTTTGGCTTCTTTAAGTTTGCCGATGTGTCTTGTGTTTGAAATAATAGCATAATCTTTTTGTAATAATTCTTCGTTAATGAAAAGTCTTTTAACTTCGCTGGCAAGGTTTTCAATACCGACATTATTCTTTGCGGAAACATTTATAATATGTTCATCTTCTAAATTTATTTCTTTACCCATATCAATTTTATTTCCGATAATAATTCTAGTTCGATCTTTAGTTAATGCTAAGAGCTGTTGATCTTCTTCGGTAATTTTAGAAGATTGATCTAGAACAAGAAGAACTAAATCCGCTTCGCTAATTGCTTTTTTTGTTTTGTTAATACCAATTCTTTCAACGACATCCTCAGTTTCTCTTATTCCTGCAGTATCAATTAGTTTAAGAATTATACCTTCAAGATTTAATTCGGCTTCAATTAAATCTCTAGTTGTTCCAGAAATTTCAGTGACAATAGCTTTATCTTCTTTGATAAGTGTATTTAATAAACTTGATTTACCAACATTTGGTCTACCGATAATCACGGTTTTTATTCCGTCTCTGATTATTTGACCTGTTTCTGATTCAATCAAAATCTTATCAATCTTCTTTATTAAAAATTCTATATTTGGAATTACTATCTCATTAGTCATTTCGATTACATCATCATACTCAGGATAATCAATATTGACTTCAATGTTAGCGATAATATCTAAGCAGTCATTTTGTAGTTCTTCAATAAGTTTTAATATATCGCCTTTTAACTGTGAGTTGGCTATTTTGAGTTGATTGTTAGTTTTAGCGTTAACCAAATCCATAATACTTTCAGCTGCTGTTAAATCTAATCTACCATTTAAATAAGCTCTTTTAGTGAATTCACCATTTTCAGCTAATCTAGCTCCATTGGCAATTAATAGTTTAATTATTTCGTTCGCGATAAAGTTCCCACCATGGCAGGTAATTTCTACGACATCTTCAGTAGTGAAGGTTTTCGGTGAACGAAAAATAGAAACTAGTACTTCGTCGATTTGTTCTTGTTTTTCATTTTTAATAAAACCATAATGAACGGTGTGAGAATCTTTATTTTCTAGATTCACACCACTAAAAATAGAGTTAACAATTGAGATGCTTTCATCTCCCGATACCCTTATTAAATTTATTGCGCTGGTTCCATTAGCGGTAGTTTTTGCAACTATAGTATCAAATAACATAAATATCACCACCAATATTTTAACATAATTTTAAAAAAATAATGTATAATATATAAAAGGTGATATATATGAAAAAATTTAAAAAACCCTTAAAATTCTATTTGATTTTATTTCTAGTATTGAGTTTGGCAGTTATTGGCTACTCGGTATACAAAATTGTCTTTGATTCCACTCCAGTAGATGAAGTAATGAGTTTGTGGTTTTTGCCACTTATTTTTATCTTGATTTATTATGGTAGTGATAGTTTAATGGACAAACTCTTTAACAAAAAAAAGCAAGTTGATTACGAAGAAAAGTTTATCGAAGAAGTAGCTAAGAAAATGCGAGAAGATAATGCTTTCTTAATTGAAGAATACCGAAGATTACAATTGAATGACAAATTTCAAGAAAGCCTTAAAATCGGTTATGAAATTCATAAAAACGGTGAAAGCGACTTGTTTAACATAAGCAAACTAGAAAGAAAATTTAAGAAGGGAACGATTGAATACAGAGCGATTCAATACGTTATTGATTTACTTAGAGAAACTGAAAAACCCGTAGAATAAATCTGGGTTTTAAGGTATAATATATATGTACAGAAAACAAATTTTGGAGGCTGAAAAATGAGTTACAAAGCGCTATACAGAACCTATCGACCAAAAGATTTTAACGAGGTCGCAGGACAAAAACATATAACTCAAACACTTAAAAATGCATTAGCTAATGATAAAGTAGCACATGCTTATTTATTTAGCGGTCCAAGAGGGACAGGTAAAACTTCAATTGCTAAAATTTTAGCAAAAGCAGTGAACTGCATTAAAGCTCCAATCGATAATCCATGTAACGTTTGTGATAATTGTTTAGGGATACAAGACGGGACAATTAGTGATGTAATCGAGATTGACGCTGCTAGTAATAATGGAGTTGACGAAATTAGAGAGTTAAGAGATAAAGTTAAATATTTACCAGGGTATGTTAAATATAAAGTTTATATAATTGATGAAGTCCATATGTTGTCACAAGGCGCATTCAATGCGTTGTTAAAAACTTTAGAAGAACCACCAGCACATGTGATTTTTATATTGTGTACAACTGAGTTGCAAAAAGTATTACCAACGATTCAATCTCGTTGCCAACGTTTTGATTTTAAATCAATTAGCACAAGTGATATAATAACTAAATTAAAAGAAATTATTGGTTTAGAAAAGATTCAAATTGAAGAAGATGCATTAAAACAAATAGCAACTTACGCAGAGGGCGGATTAAGAGATGCGATATCTTTAATAGATCAAGTTTATGCATATAATCCGGAAAAGATATCTTTAGAAGATGTAAACCAAATCTGCGGGGCGGTATCAATGCAGACGCAAATTGATTTGGCTCAAGCTCTTATTGATTTTGACTCTACTCAAGCTATAGCGTTGCTGAATGATTTATTAGCACAAGGAAAAGAAGTAAAAAAAATCACTTTGAATTTAATAGAATTTTTTAGAGACGCTTTAATGTTCAGCAATTTACGCAAATTGGATGATGCAAGTATATTACAAGGAAATCAAGATTTTCAAAATATTGCAAGTGAATTAAGTAATCGTAAAGCCTTCTATATCATTGATGTATTGAGTAAAGCACTTAATGAAATTAACTGGAGTAACAATCCTAAAATACATTTAGAATTGGCTTTCTTGAAAATTGCAGATAATGAAGACAACAGCAATTCTAATGTTTTGGCGGCTATTGACGAAGTTGAAAAAAGATTACATGATTTAGAAAAATTTAAAGAAGATCTAGAAAAAGAAGATAAATTAGAATCGAAAGAAATTATTGAAAAAATAATTATCAAAGCAAAAAAAGACGATGATGAAGAAGATAAACAAGAAGAGGCAAAACCTGAGGAACAAGTTGATGATAATTTATTTAATGTTCCTGAAGAAGAAGACTTGCCAGTTTATCAAGAGGTAATTTCTGAAGACGTATCTATAGAAACCAACGAAACAAAAGAAGCTGAAGAAACATTAATTGAAGATGAGATTGTTCCTGAAGATAGTTCTTTAGAAGTGGAAGAACCAACAAAAGAAAAAGTTTCAGAAAAAGAAACTACAATAGTCGGTTATGATGAAGAGGTAAAAGAAGACCTTTGTAGAGATATTTCGAATACTTATGATATTCACTTTGTTGAAGAAGTCTTAAATAACGGCGATAAGAAAGACAAAATAATTTTACAAAACAATTGGAATAGTTTTCCCGAAGTCGAAAACGAAGATGATTCTAAATATTTAGCTTCATTGATAGAGACAGGGATGGTTACAGCTTCGTCAATTGATAAAATAATAATAACTTTTGCCAGCACAACAATTTGCAATACCTTGATGATGCCGACAAACAAAGAAGTTGTAATGAAAATTATAAATAAAAAATTTAATAGAATTATTAACTATATGGCATTGCCTACAAGTGTTTTCACTGACATATCTAGAGAGTTCCTTGATCGATACCGTAAAGGTGAAGTTTATGTAAAACTTTCAAAAATTATTTGTGAAGGGTTGAAAGACGTATCTCGTGTTGAGAAAAAAGAAGTTAATGATTCAAAACCAAAAATCGTTCAAGACGCAATAAGCTTGTTCGGTGATAAAGTGAAAATAAAAGAATAGGGAGGAATATATATAATGATTAATCCACAAATGCTTAAACAAATTAAAAAAATGCAAGATGATATAAAAAAAATTCAGCAACAAATCAATGAATCCACTTTTTACGGTCAAGCCGGTGGATCAGTTGTTAAAGTTGCTGTAAAAGGAACTAAAGAAGTTGTATCTATTAACATAAAAAAAGAGGAAGTTGATTTAACTGATCTAGAAATGGTTCAAGATTTAATCGTGGCCGCTTTGAACGATGCATTCAAAAAAGTTGACAGAGAAATGGAAGAATCTCTAGGAGCAGTTACTCAAGGCGTTAACATGCCAGGCTTATTTTAATGATTTTACCAAAAGCTCTTGAAGACTTAGTTGAAGAGTTTAAAAAACTCCCAGGTGTCGGTAGAAAAACCGCGGAGCGTTATGCTTTGTTTATCATCAATAAACAAGACAAGGAAGATGTTAATCAATTTTCTACTGCTCTAGAAAATGCAAAGACAAAAATCCACCATTGTTCAGTTTGTGGCAATCTCACTGATGAGGATGTTTGCTACATTTGTAAGAATGAACATCGAGATCAGTCGACTATCATCGTTGTAGAAAATGCAAAGGATGTTTTTTCGATTGAAAATAGTGGTGAGTACAAAGGCCTTTATCATGTTTTAAACGGGGTTCTATCACCTATGGACGGAATGGGACCAGAAGATATTAATTTGGATTCTTTATGGAAAAGGATTGTTAATGATAATTTGAAAGAGGTTATAATTGCTACATCTTCAACACCTGAAGGTGAAACAACCGCACTTTATATTAAGAGAGTACTTCAAGAAACCGACGTTTTAGTTAGTAGAATTGGTTATGGGGTACCGGTTGGACTTAATCTTGAATTTGCAGATGATTTAACTTTATCAAAAGCGATAGAGAATCGTAAAAAAATCTAGTAATAAAAATTACAAAAAAATTACTACTAGAATCCTATTATTATGCTATAATAATATGTAGAAAATATTTTTTTTAACTGGAGGGATTGCTTTGTTTGGAAATTTTATGATTTTTACCTTGGCAATAACAGATACCATCAATGAGTTTATACAACCTTATCTAGAAATGGTTCTTGATAATTTTGTTGAATTAGATCCTTGGCTACAAGCGGTAATGCTATTAGTAATTGCTATCTTCGTAATAGTAGGATTGTTTGTGTTTATGAAAAAGTTTATTAAACTATTCATAGTGTTGGCTATTTTAGCTGCTATTTTTTGGTTTGTATATACACAAGGTTATCTTGATAGTATTTTAAGTGGTATTAATACCGGTTTATTTACATAATTATAATAAAGAAAGTTACCTGAGAAGTGGGCTTTCTTTTTTTATTAATAACTAATCGAAAGCTTTGAAGGATTATTTTAAATAATCCTTCATAAGTATCATTAAAGACAAAATTTTTTTGCAAGAAAGGGCGTTTTATCAATGTTATTAAAAAAAAGTCTAAGGCTATTTATCGCGCTTTTAGCGATTATTACCTTTGTATCTTGTGGATTGGGAACCACAGAGATAACTACAAATACTCCTACAACAGAAACTACCCAAACACCAACAACTGAAGCAACAACCAATAATCTTTATACCTTACCTTCTCTAGAAGGAATGAATAGACAAGAAATTATTACTGCTTTAGAAGGCTCAGGAATTAGTTATACTTTTAAGTGGGAAACAAATCTAGAAATTTCTGAAGAAGATTTCATAAGATATGATGATTTAGAAGTAGGAGATCAAGTTGAATTAGGTTCGAATGTAGTAATTTTCATTGCTACACCTCACTATGTTTTGCCTGATTTTAGCGGTAAAACTCAAAGTGAAATATTCTCCTTAATTTTAGGGAAAGGATTTAATTTTAGCTTTGAAGTAGAAGTAAATAATGATGTTCCTGATCAAACATTTTCTAAATTTGGTGACGAACTTGAAGCAGGAGATGTATTTGACGGTTCAACAACATTAGTTATCTACATTGGATTTAATACAGTCACATTACCGGATTTAACAAATAAACTTAAATCAGAAATTTCAAAAATTCTAACGGAATCTCAAATCCAATTCAATTTTGAATATGTGATTAATGATGATTATCCAGAAGATATGTTTATTTCATATAAAGATATGGAAATTGGCGATTTCTATGAAGACGAACCAGTAACTATTCTTTTATATCAAAATACATTTACTAGCAATCCAACATCCTTAATTATCTCAAAATATGTAGATGGTGGCGATGGAACTAATGATCAAGCAATTGAGATTTATAACCCTACGGATTCCAATGTGTTTTTAGGTGACTATCATTTAGCAATCTTTATTAACGGAGCGCTAGAAGCCACTAATATAATTGAATTTGAAGATGTTGATCTTCTACCGGGAGAAACTTATATTATAGCTAACAAAGCATCAACTAATGGTGACTTGTTAAGAAGCGCTGATATTTATGTTTTTGAATTAAATTTTGATGGCAATGACACTATTCAATTACGTTATAAAAACAACACATATATAGATAGCATTTATCATATCGGAAATCGTGATTTTGTATTTGATAATGAAATATTTGTAAGAAAAGCCGATGTTGTTAAAGGAGCTAGAGATTTTTCCTTTACCGAATGGACTGCTTATGTCCCTTCATATATAGATTTATTAGGTACTCATCCATATTCATATGATCCTACAACCGGAGTAACATTCCAATTTGTTAATAGAGAATTTGATAATCCGTTAGGCGGTATGAATGCTGTCACTCTAAGTTACATTAATGATGGTGACACAGCTTCGTTTTCACCAGGATTTCTTGATAGTGAAAGAGTAAGGTTTTTAGGGGTAGATACTCCTGAAACTTTCCCAGTTACTGACCCTTGGGGACCGGAGGCAAAAGCCTATACTACTTTGATTTTGAATGCAGCTATTGGAATTTATATTCAAAGTGATCCAGATTTAGGCTATACAGAAACTTATGGTCGTCATCTTGGTTTAGTCTGGGTTAATCTTGGCGAAACAGGATTAACAATTGATATTAAGAATAGTAGTGATGAAGTTATGAGAACCGAGCACTTAAGCGGTTGGATTCTTCTAAATTATTACTTAGTACTTAATGGTTATTCATACAATTATTACAGCAGTAATTCAAATTTAGTGTTTGAAAACAGATATCTTTATCGCTATTTCCAAGATGCACAATGTTTTGCTCAAGAAAATGGTTTAGGTATCCATGAATGAGAATTTTTGGTAGATTCCTTTACGCACTTATGGCAGTTGGGATATTCTTGCTAGTTTTTACATACTCAATAGATATCACTGCCAATCGTTTCTATGAGGAAGTTTTTGGAGCTTCATTAACCGATGATACTGATGATGTCCCCGATTTTTATTACTTTTATACATCAATACCAGATTATCATAAAAGTAATCCAATTATTTCAATAGATCAAGACGGATATCAAATAAGAGGTTATGAAATAGCAACCGCTGAGATTAATGATCAAGAACAACTAGTAGTACTAGAATACATTTATATAATAGTTTATAGTGACACGGAAGATTTATCTTTAATTAGCGAAATTAGCCTTATTGAAGCTAATACAGAAGATGAATTTATCATTCCTTTAACAAAATTTAAGACTTTAAATATTCTTAATGGAGTAAATGACAAAGGTCAAATTTATATCCCGAAAGAATTGTTTTTAGAGAACGATTTTGATAAAATTAACTTGATAGGAAAAGATGAAAGCATTATTACTGAAAGCGCTTTAAATATAACTGAATATGATTTCACAATAAAACAGAATTTGGAAAGCTTTTTTCAAGAATATGATGCTCTTCCAGACGAAGAAACAATCGAGAATCTTCAAGATGACTTAATTGGAGTAAGAATAATCCATCTTGATGAAGATAACCAACTTAATGGTTCAGTTTTAATGGTTAATCTAGCAATTTATTTTATAGTTTTAGCACTAGCAACATACTTAATCTTCTTTAGAAGAAGAAAATACGATTAAAAATAAATAAAAATTACTATATAGTATTTGGGAGGAAATATTTTTATGGAATTAAGATTAGAAAAATTAACAAAGGTTTTCACAAATAAAAATGGACAAGAAACTAGAGCGGTAGACAATCTTGATATTACTATTGAATCGGGGACATTAGTTGCTTTATTAGGTCCATCTGGTTGTGGAAAATCAACAACATTGTTTATGATTGCCGGATTGGTAAAACCAACAGGCGGGAAAATTTTCTTCGGAGAAGATGATGTAACAAAATTAGCACCTGAAAAAAGAGGAATCGGTTTAGTATTCCAAAATTATGCCCTTTATCCTCATATGACAGTATTTAAAAACATTTTATTCCCATTAGAAAATCTTGATGTGCCTAGAGATGAAGCATTTGCAAGAGTTAAAGAAATGGCTAACCTTGTAGGTATCGGTGAACTTTTGGATAGAAAACCATCACAACTTTCAGGCGGTCAGCAACAACGTGTTGCAATCGCTAGAGCTTTAGTGAAAAAACCAAGAGTTTTATTGCTAGATGAACCTCTATCAAACCTTGACGCGAGATTAAGACTGCAAATGCGTGAAGAAATCAAACGTATTCAAAGAGAAACAGGCATTACGACAATCTTCGTAACGCATGACCAAGAAGAGGCTATGAGTATCTCTGATAAAATGGTTGTTTTAGATTTTGGGAAAGAACAACAATATGCAGCTCCTCAATCAATGTATAACCAACCAGGAAATCTATTTGTTGCAAAATTCTTAGGTAATCCTCCTATTAATGCATTTGAAGCGGAAGTTAAAAACAAAAAGCTTATTATCAACGAAAAACCGTTTATGACATTAAATGTTCCTGACGGACTTTACGACGTTGGAATGAGACCGGAAAACTTTAGAGTAGCTGATGACGGATTTAAAACAGAAATCAAAGATATCTTCCATATCGGTAGAGACACGATGATCCATTTTGAATTCAATGGTAACAACGTTAGAGCTTTAGTTGATTCTGACACAATGAAAGTTAATCAAAAATCAGTTTCATTGACAATTAAACCAGAAAGAGTTTATATCTTTGATAAACAAACAGGAAAGGTAGTAAACCATGGGTAATTTTATTAAAAACGCCAAAGAGTTTTTAATAAAGATTGGGAATGCTATTAAAAACTTCTTTTGGAATATTAGGAGATATATTAATAAGTTTAAAAGAAAAATCAGTGATTTTCTAGATAAAAAGAAAATCAACCCTGCTGGAAAATTCCCTGGATGGGCAAAGGCTTTGGTCTATTTATCGCCAGCTTTAATCGTTTTAGGTATCTTTACTTTCTGGCCGATCATTAACTCATTTGCACTAGTTGTATATGAAAACTATAATATGACTTCAGATAGTATTACTGGTTATACAATATTCGGTAACTTTATTAAAGTATTAACTGATGAGTCATTTATTGTACCAGCATCACATACGGCATCAAGTGCGGTTATCAACACTTTGATTATTGTTTTCATCAGCGTTCCAATATCAATTTTCTTGGCATTAGGAATATCTGTAGCTTTGAATTCAATTAAACCGTTAAAAGGATTCTTCCAAACAGTTTACTTTTTGCCATATGTAACCAATACAATCGCGATTGGATTAGTATTTGCTTATATGTTTAAAACGCAAGGTGGTCTGGTTAATCAGTTTATTAGCTTCTTTGGAATTGATGCTTCAGAACTATCTTGGGTGGAGACAAACGCTGTTTATTGGCGCTCAATGTTCGTACTTATTTTCTATAGTGTTTGGTCATCATTAGCATTTAAGATTATGGTATTTTTAACGAGTATTCAAGGTATTGACAAACAATATTATCAAGCGGCATCAATTGATGCGACACCTAAGGGAAGAATATTTAGCAAAATTACTGTTCCATTAATTTCGCCAATGATATTCTATATCACAGTTACTTCAGTAATTGGTGCTTTTAAGATTTATAATGCTATTGTTGCGTTGTTTGGTGTTCAAGGTACTCCTCCGGGAGCAAACTACAACCTCCAATCAATCGTTATGTACATCTATCAATTCATTGATGGTAGCAAAGAAGGACAATTGTCCGTTGCGGCTGCTGGTTCTTTGATATTGTTTGCGATTATATTAGTCCTTACTATAGTCCAGATGCAAGTCAGCAAAAAACGTGTTCATTACTAGGAAAGGAGCTATATAATGGAAAAACAATTATTTTTAAAATCTAAAAAGATAGAAAAAATTACACTTATATTTGATGCATTAGCTGTTATTACTTATATCGCTTTATTCCTGTTTTTGTTTAATCATTTGCAAATGCCAATGGATGGTCAAAGCGTAATACTAGAAGATTTAGAAACATTTAATCCGATTTACAACGATTTTCCAGGAATTTTCAGCAATTTAGTTCTTAACAGAGGACAAATGAATAGTATTATCTCAATCTTGATAATCTTCTTCATTGTTGCGTTCCCAATGTTATTTATTAACATCAAAAAGAACAAAACTAGAACAATTTATGATATTGATTCTTATTCAACAGCCTCAACATTTGTTCAAGCTATAATTAACTTGTTGACATTTAACTTTGTTGGAGCCGGGTTAAGAGTTTATAATACTTTCGTTTATATAAAATTTCTTAAAGGTTATTCACCAAAGGAATTCTTTAAAAGTATAATACCGGCAATTAAAAACAAAAGAGCCGAAAGAAAAGCTAAAAAGTTAGAAATTGTTGAAGACGAAGAAGTTAAAGATGAATATTCATTATCAATTAAAAAAAGCATTCGTCGTCAAACTGCTGTAAGCACCGTTAGACTATTGTTGACTTATTTATTCTTGGTTTTGATTGCATTAATTATTATCATTCCATTCTATTGGATGGTACTGACATCAGTTAAAACTTTCTCAGAATCTTCATCGACATTGAATCCGCAATTTTTCTTGTGGATAGATCGATGGAATTGGGTTAACTATAAAGTTGTTTTAACAGAACAAAACTTTGGTCTTTACATTAAAAATACTGTAATTGTAGCGCTTCTTTCAACATTCGGAACGATAATTACAACAGTATTATCAGCATATGCTTTTGCCAGAATCGAATTTAAAGGTCGCGAATTATTATTCTCAATCTTAATTATGACAATGATGATTCCTGGCGAATTATACATTATTACAAACTTCATTACTGTAAGTAAAAACGGATTTGGTTGGATTGGTAACCCTGCAGGTGAAAATCAATACTTCTTAGCTATGATCTTACCGTTTGTAACGAGTATATCTTATATTTTCTTCTTAAGACAAAACTTTAAACAAATTCCAGAATCATTATATAAAGCAGCTCGTGTTGATGGCTGTAGCGACTTTAAATACCTTATGAGAGTAATGGTTCCTATCGCTTCACCAACTATTTTCACAATTACTATCTTAAATATCTTCGGTTCATGGAATGCGTATATTTGGCCACGTATTATCACGAGTGTTGGCGATATTAATGGTTCTAACTATTGGTTGATATCAAATGCGCTAAGAGATACTGACTTCGTTTTAGATACGGGTAGAGTTATGTACAACTTACAAATCGCTGCTTCAACATTAGTAACAGTACCACTATTGATTGTATTCTTCATGTTTAGAAAATACATCATGAACGGTATTGGTCGAAGCGGAACGAAAGGGTAAGGGTGAGAGAAAATGAAAACTAAAAGAATCTTATTATTCTTATTACTTGCATCATTATCACTAACATTGATGGGATGTCCATCAATAAGAAACATGGCACCTCAATTTGCTATCTTAGTCGATGGAGAGCCTGAAAGTGTAGTAGAAGTAACTTATGAATACGTTAAAGGAACACAATTTGATCCAAATGATATGATTCAACATTTAATTGAAAATGATAACTTAAGAGCCATTGATTACAATCAAGAAAAAGTAATCTGGGGTACCGAAAGAGAATATGAAGATATTTCGTCTAATATAATCATTACCAACTTTTATCAACGCTGGGAAGAAGATTCTGATGCTAATTTCGACGGAGTTGTGGATGAATTAGATGAAGAATTATGGGGAAGTTTAAAAACTGACCAAGAAGGTAATTATATCTTAGATGATGGTATAGGCGGAACGATATTTGTTCTTGAAGTTCTAACATCTATCGGTGGAGAAATGAAAGTAACACTTCGTGTAACCGATAGTGAAGGAGCAAAAGCCGAACTACCAGGTGTTATAAAAGTAGTTGCTCAAGAAGAGTAGTTCTATGGTAATTCAAATAAAATTGTTATATAATATAAATATGTAATATTTAGTTATTCAAGGAGGAATAAAATGAATTTGACAAAAAAATTTATTGGTCTGTTTCTATTGTTGATTTTAGCAGTCGTTTTTGTAGGCTGTAATAAAACAACGACAGAAGCACCAACAACTCAGGCGCCAACAACGGTAGCTCCAACTACTCAGGCACCTACAACAAATGGACCGACTACTGATGGTCCTACTACAGTAGCTCCAACTACTGGAGAAACTACTACAACTGAAGACCCAGGCACTAATACTGTACCACAATTTGTAGGTTTGTTCCCTAAACAAACAGTTTACAAAGGTGCTACAGCTTATGATATTTTAGCAGGTGCTAAGGTTATCGACGCTGAAGATGGAGAGTTACCAATTTTAACAGCTGGTGCATACTCTACAACTAGAGTTGGGACATATGAAGTATATGCCTATGCTCAAGATTCAGATGGAAATGTAGTAACAGAACTTATAACATTAACTGTTAAGGAATTATCAGGATTCACAATTCCTACAGAATTAACAACTGATCCAATTTCAATTAATTTATGGCATTCTAATGGTGCGTCAGTTGAAACTGCTCTATTAAAATACGCAAGTGAATTTATGGCTTTATATCCAAACATCACGGTAAGTATTGAAAAGAATGGTAACAACTATGATGAGTTAAGAGAAAACATGGTTAATGCCATTAGAGGTGGTAGTATTCCTAATATCGTTCAAAATTATCCTGACCACGTTATGGAATATATCGACAACGATGGAGTAATTCCTCTAACTCCTTATATATTCAACCCAACATTTGGTTATGATGCAACAGATCCTGATGAAGCTTTCTTAGACATTTTATTAAGTTATCGTCGTGAAAATTCTCAATATACAAATGATGGCGAATATTATTCAGTACCATTTAATAAATCAACAGAAGTTATGATCTATAACAAAACTATGTTTGATATATTAATCGCTGATGGCATCATTGATGAAGTTCCAAACACATGGCAAGGACTATTTGATGTAGCTCCTTATCTATATGAAATTAAAGATGATGTAATTGATGGCATTACTGCTAAGTTAAATCTTTCTACAACAACATCAGTTCACAAAACTCCAGAAGAAATTCAAGCGATAAAAGATAATTTCATTCCGATTACTTATGATTCACCAGCAAATGCCTTCATCACATTAACAAGACAATGGGGCGGACAATATACTGGTATCGATTCAGCTAGAAATGGTGTTATCTTATTTGATAACGATCAAACTAGAGCAATGTTAAGTTACTTCTTTGACAATCGCGACAATCCATTTACATTACCTGGAAAATGGGGTACTGAATATGCATCTGACGCTTTCAAGATTGGTCAAACTGCAGTAACATTCGGTTCAACTGGTGGAGCTAGATATAATACTCCTACAGTAGTTAATGGTGAATTTGTATTTGAATTTGGTGTTATGCCAATGCCTTATAACGCAGACATGCCACAAAACAGAACCGCAATTCAACAAGGAACTAATATGTCAATCACTACCGCTGGTACTGATCAACAAAAACTAGCTTCTTGGTTATTCTTAAAATATTTAACTTCTAAAGAAGTTCAATTAGACTTTGCTTTAACAACTGGTTATTCACCAGTAAGATATTCAGTTTATGATATGCCTGAATATGATCAATTTAGATTAGGTGTAAATGATTTAGGAAACCCACTTGCTGGAGAAGATTTAATGAAATCATTCGCAGCTAATGCAGCGGCTCAACAATCAGACTTCTTATTCTATGACCAAGCATTTATTGGTTCATCAACAGCTAGAGCTGAAGTTGAAATAGCTTTTGAAAGAGTTATTTTAGGTTCATTAGAAGGAACAACAAAAGAAGATATTATTGATGATGCAATCGCAGCAGCGGTAGCAAATTCAGAAAGAGTATTAGCATAAAAAGAGCTTAAATTAATAAGTTTGAAGTATTAATTTAACATATAATTTAAATTATTCTAAAAAAGGAGGATAATATGAAATTCAACAAAAAGTTTTTGAGTATTTTCTTCATAGCTATTTTTGCATTAGTGCTAGTAGCGTGTGGAGGAACTACAACTGAGGCGCCTACAACGGCAGCTCCTACAACGGCAGCTCCAACTACAGTAGCTCCAACTACTCAGGCACCTACAACGCAAGCGCCTACGACGCAGGCACCTACAACAGTAGCGCCTACAACTGAAGCGCCTACAACATTACCAATTGACTGGGCAACTATTGAAGCTTCATTAAGAACAGAATATAGTGATACTTTAGAAAATGAAGAATTCGTAGCTGTTGCTGATTTAACGCTTTTAACAGTTATTGGCGATGCAAACATCACGTGGTCAAGTTCTAATACAACTTACCTTGGACATGATGGAACAGTAGTTAGACCAAGTTATGCAACTGGTAATCAAACAGTTATTTTAACTGCTACACTAGAAATTGGTGGTCAAACTCATGAAGTTATGTTCTTCGTAACAATTGGTAAATTAGACAAGACTGATCAAGAAAGAGCAAATGAAGTTCTTGACAAAGTAATGGTGTTCCCATTCAAAGAAAAATGGTCTTCTGCAGACAGTGATTCATTAGATTTCTTAACTTCTGCTACAGACGCTGATGGTGTTGGTTATGATGTGACTTGGGAATCTTCTCATCCACAATACATCGCAACAGACGGAACAATCGTTCAACCTGAAGGTGAAGATGTTGTTGTTACTATGACAGCTACAGTAAACATCGGTGGTGTTGACTTCACAAGAACTAAAGAATTTACAGTTGCTATGATGGAAGAAGGTACTCCAGTATCTTCAATCGCTGAAGCTATTGCTTTAGGCGAAGACTCTTATGTTAAAATCTTAGGCGTTACTGTAATTGCTAAACACACTAGTGGTGACGTATTCTTAACTGATGGCGTTGATATTATTTATATCTATACTCCAACATTCCAATCTGAAATTGGTGGCGTATATGATATTAGCGGTATCGTTGACATCTATTATAACGCTCCACAATTAACAGGTTCAGACACACAACCATTAAGAGCAGAAGCTTCAACAGCTGCTGTTACATCAGCTCCAATTCAAGTTATGGCTAGTATTTTAGATGTTATTGCTGATCAAACAATGCCTACTCCAGAAAATCTATTCCAATACCAAGCTTATACTGTAACAGCAAAAGTTTATTATAACTCTGCATGGGGTAACTATTCAGTATTCTTAGTTCCTACAGATTATGATTTCGATGCTCCTTTAGCTGATGGTGCAACTCAACCTAATGGCGATTCAATCATGATTTATTACAAATCAGATATGACAGTTCTTCAAGCTTTCCATGGTACTGAAATCACAATTGATATCATTACTCAAGGATGGCGTTCAGATAAGAGCGTATGGTATGCTAACTTCTTCGGAACAGCTGCAGATGTTGAAATCAATATCGCTGATGATCAAGAAGCAGTTAACACAGCTTTAGCAGCTCTAGATTATCCAGGAACTATCGTTGAAGACACAACTTTAGATTTCCCAGCTAGCCTTTATGGTGTAACTTTAACTTATTCTTCTGACAATGTAGCAATTGATGTAGCTACAGGCGCAGTTGATGCGGCTTCTCAAGTAACTCAAATCACTGTTACATTAACAGTTGATGC
>PGXI01000113.1 GCA_002839125.1 Tenericutes bacterium HGW-Tenericutes-5 | reverse complement strand
TCGTTGAAACACCAACAAAGTCCAGAAATAATTGGATCACGACCAGTAGACGAATAAGAGAGATTCTTTAAGAAGAGAATCTCTTTTCTTTTTACATAATTTTTTCATTATAAAAATTCATTCATATTTTTTGCAAAAAGCCTTTAAATAGTATAAACTATTTATGGTGTTTGCGGGAGGTATAAACATGATCTTAGAAATAAAGGATTTGTACGTCTCCATTGAAGATAACTTAATCTTAAAAGGTTTAAACTTAAAAGTTAATGGTGGCGAAACACACGCTATAATGGGGCCTAATGGTACAGGGAAATCAACCTTGGCACAAATATGCATGGGACACCCTAGCTATAAAATTGAATCAGGCGATATTTTATTGGACGGTAAAAGCATTATCGATAAGACAGTAGATGAAAGAAGTCGATTAGGACTTTTTTTAGCTATGCAGAATCCGATTGAGGTTCCGGGAGTCACTAACTTTGATTTTGTCAAAGCTGCCGTTCAAACAAGAATGAGTAAAGATGAACATTTAAGAATTGGGAAGTTTATTCTGAAATTCGAAAAAGCATCACAAGATTTAAAAATGGGACAAGGACTAGCTCACCGTTTTTTAAATCAAGGTTTTTCAGGTGGCGAGAAGAAAAGAAATGAAATTTTGCAAATGAAAATGTTAAATCCTCGTTTTGCTTTTTTGGATGAAATCGACTCTGGACTCGATGTAGATGCTTTAAAGTTAGTCGGGCAAAATGTTACTGAACTTAAATCAAATGATTTAGGTTTGATTCTTATAACGCATTATCAAAGGTTGCTGGATTATATCACTCCTGATTTTGTTCATATCATGATTAATGGTAAGATTGTAAAAACGGGAAAAGATGAATTAATTAAAAGAATCGATCAGGAAGGTTATGATTGGGTTAAGAAAGAATTAGGAATTGAAGATGAAGATATCAAACCATATTCTTTAGGCGTTTGCCCATCGAAACATTAAAATGAATATTCTTAAATTTTTAAAAGAAAAGAAAACATTAATTGCCTTTGATAATGAACAAGTAATCAATAAAGCTAATATATCTAAAACAAACAATCATTTAAACTTTGAAAAAGAAAATGATTATTTTGTATTTATTGATAATTATAATCTTACCGAAAAATTAGTGTTTGAAATAAATAAAGATCTAAATTTAAGGATTTACCTAATTACTTATCAAAGCAAAAATATTGAAATTGAATATGAGTTTAACATTGATGATAATTCCTCTTTGGAGTTATACACAAACTTTAACACAAGAAGAAATAACAAATTCAATTTAAAACTCAATTTTAATTTGAATGAAAATGCCAACTTAAAATTAATGAATGCCTTAATCTATAGTGGAAGTTTGGATCTTTCAACAATCATTAATCTTTCTGGCAGAAAGTCTTCTGCAGAAGTTGAGGTTTTAAATATCGGACATAACAACGCTACACACAATGTTGATCAGTTTGTTAGACATTTGAATAAATCAACCGTTTCAAACATCAACAATTCTTTAATAGCAAGTGATAAGAGCAAGCTTAAATACTCCGTTTCAGGCTTTATCGCCAAGGGTAATGAATTATCGAAAGCTCATCAAAGCAATAAGGGTATCATGCTTTCAGAAGCTTGCGAAATTGAAGTTGAACCAAAACTATTTATTGATGAATATAATGTTGAGGCTAGTCATGGAGCGGCTATTGGCCAAATGGATGAGATGCAACTATATTATTTACTAAGTAGAGGTTTAACAGAACAACAAGCAAGATCCTTAATCATTTTTGGATATACTAATCCATTTATATCAATGATTGAAGACAAAGACATAAAAAGATTGCTTACTTCACAAATTACTAGAGTAATGAAGGGGAAAGCTGATAATGAATAAAAAGATTATTTCTGATTTTCCACAAATTAAAAACGACTATATCTATTTTGATACAGCAGCCACAAGTTTAAAACCGAAAGCTGTTATTGAAGCGGTCAATATGTACAACGAAATTCTAAGTGCTAATATTCACCGAGGCATGTATTTTAATAGTGTCAAGACTACAGAACTTTATGAAGAAGCAAGAAGTGTAGTCGCAAAATTCATCAATGCTAAGGAAGATGAAATTGTCTTTACTAGAGGAACAACTTCATCAATCAATTTGGTTGCTTACAGTTATGGTTTAGTAAATCTAAAGCCAGGTGATGAAATCATTGTTTCTGAACAAGAACATCATTCGCAATTTTTGCCTTGGCAAAATGTTGCCAAAAAAACAGGAGCTAAATTAAGATTTGTTGAACTTAACTCTGAAGGTAAAATTACTATTGAAATGTTCAAAAAAGTTTTAAATGACAAAACAAAAGTTGTAGCTTTAAATTATGTTTCAAATGTCTTAGGCTATATAAATGATATAAAAGAAATTGCTCAACTTACTCATCAAAAAAATGCAATTATAGTAGTTGACGCTGCTCAAGCAATCCAACATATTAAAGTTGATGTGGTGGATTTAGACGTTGATTTTTTAGCGTTCTCAGGACATAAAATGTTAGGCCCAACCGGTGTTGGGATATTGTATGGTAAATCTCGACATTTAGACATTTTAGAACCAATGGAGTTCGGTGGAGACATGAATGAAGATGTTGAAAAGACTGAGTCTACATGGAAAAAATCTCCGCTTAAATTCGAAGCTGGAACTATGCCTATAGCTGAAGTAATCGGCTTAAAAGAAGCGATTACTTATTTAGAAAATTTAGGTCTAGAGAACATCCATTCTTACTCAATGAATCTTTATCAGTACCTGCAAAATGAAATCAGTAAGATTGAAGGAATTACTGTTTATAACCCAAATTCTGACACAGGAATATTAACCTACAATATTGATAGCGTCCCTGCACATGATGCTATAACCTATTATGCAGAGAAGAATATTGCTTTAAGAAGTGGTCAACACTGTGCAAAATTAATCCATGATTTTTTGAATATTCATTCATCTTTGAGAGTAACAGTATACTTCTATAATACTAAAGAAGAAATTGACCGCTTTATAGAAGTAACAAAAGAAGCGATAAAATATTTTAAGTCAGTAGGATTTTAAGGAGGAATTTTTATGACGAATCTAGATAATCTATATCGAGAAATTATTATGGAACATTATAAAAATCCTCGTAACAAAGGTTTGCTTGATGATCCAAGATATACAAAAATAAGAATTAAGAATCCATCTTGCGGTGATGATATTACAGTTCAAACTTTAGTTGAAAAAGGCATTATCAAAGATTGTCGCCAAGAAGCTACAGGTTGTTCAATATCAGTAGCCTCAGCGAGTGTTTTAACAGAAATAATGATAAATAAACCAGTTGATGAAGCTATTAGACTGGCAGAGAATTTTCTCAATATGGTTTCAAATAAAGAGTATGATGAAACTTTGGATTTAGAAGAAGCCGAAGTTTTTGGGGGTGTCAAACAATTTCCAGCGCGGATAAAATGCGCTTCGATTGCTTGGGTTGCTTTCAAAGATACTCTAGGCAAGGAGTGATAACCTTTGAGTAATGATAATAATATGAATTTTGATCATGAATATAAGTACGGTTTTAAAACTGACTCAAAATCAGTTAAGCAAACAAA
>PGXI01000112.1 GCA_002839125.1 Tenericutes bacterium HGW-Tenericutes-5 | reverse complement strand
GAATAAAATTTTTAAGCGTTGATTAATCCGGAAATCATACCCATTAAAAACGCTATTGCTCCAGAAATTACGGCAATCATCGATAATACATAACCAGCCTTAGAATAAGTCATCTCTTCTTTCTTATCTTTGCTTGCTAAAGACAAGCCGATAACACCTAATATAAACCCAATGGTATGAACGAAGAAAACACCTAAATAGTTTAACGCTACTAAAATCGTTCCAACTAAACCTAAAACAAAGGTTGTAGTATGATTTTTCGATCTCAGATAACGGTTGTCAGAATATCCTCTACTGCTAGAAGGATTACCTGTCACTACACCGCTAACCATATTAGCTCCACAGAATGGACAGGTTAAAAACCCAACTGAAACTTCCTTACCACAATTCCTACAAAATCTACCTTCTCTTTTTTCTTCTGTTTTTTCTTGGAATCCATCAAAAAGTTGATTTCCACAACTAGAACAAAACTTTGAATCATCTTCAACTTGGCTTAAACATTTGGGACACGTTTTCATTAATATACTCTTCTCCTTAAAAAATTATCGTGAAGCCATTCTCTTTTGGTATTTTAACAAATAAGCCAAAAATATTCAAGCGAGTATATATAATTCATTATAATTATTTTATGATTATTTAATTTTAAAAATAATAATCAAATTAGTGCGCTATTTTTCATACCAATCAAATTACTAAAATGAGTATCGTCATTAAACCTCTCTAAACAAAGTTTTAACTCTCTAATAAAATCATCTGTAATCTCAGTGACCTGACCACATTCCTTGCAAAACAAGATCTTCTTACGATATTTTAATGGGGTAATATGAAACCTATCTCTCATTAATTTGTTTAAATACTTGTGATCTGAGAAACCGCACTCTATGGCAATTTCAGCGACACTTGAATTTGTTTCTTTAAGAAGTTTTAAGGCTCTCTCGAATCTAACGTTTTGTAAGAAATCTCGATATGAAATCCCTAAAGCTTCTTTAATAAAATGCGACAAGCGATATGCTGATACTTTAGTTATCTCAGCTAATTTATCTAAAGAAATCTTTTCTTTAAAATTCTTATAGGTATACTCAATGATTGTATGAATTCGGTTTAAATAATTCTCAAAATTTATATGCTTAACATCAAGATATCTTTCCTTCATAATTATTCGATATAAATCAACAATATACATGTTATAATAACCAATTATTTTATACCTGTTTAAATCACTTACTTCTTCTGAGATAAGCAGTTTTATAATCTCGACTATTAACAAGGGAACTTGTTTATATTTAACAGCTAACTCTTCAAATGAATATACGCGATTAACAAAATTAATCTTTTCAAAGAACAAGTTGTTTTTATGTAAATATTCTTTCTTTAATCGATAAGTAACAATAATAGAATTTTCTTCAGATTTTAACGAATGTTTCCGATACATATAAACTAAAAAAACCGTTTGTGGAGAGAGTAAATACTCTTTCCCATCAACCGTAATAATCGCATTTCCTTTAATCACCCAAATGATTTCTATCTCTTCATGAATCACTAAATCATGATTGATATAATCAGAAAGAAAAGTTTCAAAAGGAAGATTAAGTTCTTCAAAAATATCTAAACAATTATTTTGCATCTTTATCACCGTATAAATTATAACATAATATGACTATTTTGCTAGTATTTCAAGAATATTTAGTTAAATTATGACTTTATTGCTGAGAAGAATGAAAATCTATCCTTGAATATAAAATACTCATTAAGTAATATAAAAGGTGAATGAATTATATAAATATAAAAGGAGATTTTTTCTATGCCAGCTTTAAGTTTTATTGTATCAATGGCAGTATATATGCTACTGCTATTTCTCTTCTTAGAATTCACAAGAGAGAAACAAGGATTTTTTAAATGGTTCTTTATTATTGCTTTATTTAGCATCCCATTATGGTTTATTAATCTAAACTCTTGGTTTAGATGGGCAAAAACCATTAGCGTCTTATTACCTATCTGTTTAGTATCATTCATTAGAATTGCTAATGACGGTCGTCACAGTGGTAAAAAATGGGCTTTCTTTCAAAAGAAATGGTGGTTATGGTTTTTATATGCGATTTTATTCTTAAATATCGCTGAAGCCACAAAAACTGATTTTGAAATGGGTAATTACTTCAACGCGATTTGTGGAATTATCCTTTGCATCACTATTCCTCTACCTTTTAAACATTGGCGTATTGCTAAATATGATGGTAAGAATAATTTTGCTGAACTAATCGCAGATTTACCACTTGCTTGGTGCTTGCTATATGTAACCTGGAACGCAGCTTTCGTATACGCTGAAAACACTTCTTACTTTGCTTCTAGCATTTGCATTCTGATTATTCCTGAAATCTGGATGTTTACTAAAAAAAGAACCGACCTTTGGTTAATGGGCCGAATCTATACTTTAGCTTTACATATCCTTATCCGTTCAAGTTATGACATCTTCTCACCAGTAATGAACTCAGGTGCTTGGTGGAATCCTGATCTATGTAAATACTGGGGTCTAGCTAACTTAGTTCTTCATGGTGGTTATTTAGTATACTGGTTCTTCAAACTAAGAAGCAAGGATTATGTTATTAAACGTTCTGCTATGGCGTATAACTACTAGGTGATGATGATGGATAAAATAAAAGTAATCAACATCCAAAAAAGAGTCTATGCAAACAACGATGAAGAAGCTAGTATTTTAAGAAAAGATTTAGAAAAAAACAAAACGTTTGTAATGAATTTAATGTCAAGCCCTGGAAGTGGTAAAACAACCATGCTTGTCAATACAATTAATCGTTTAAAAGAAAAACTCAAAATCGCTATTATTGAAGCGGACATCGACAGTGACGTAGATGCATACACCATTTTAAACCAAACCGGAGTAACTGTTAATCAGTTACACTCAGGCGGTATGTGTCACTTAGACTGTGGAATGGCTAAAGAAGGCTTAGAAGACATTAATTACAAAGACTTTGACTTTGTGGTTATTGAAAATATAGGCAATCTAATATGTCCTGCATCATATGATTTAGGACAAGCTTTAAACACAATGATTTTATCAGTTCCTGAAGGGGACGATAAACCTTTAAAATATCCTAAAATGTTTACTAAAGTCGATTGTCTATTAGTGAGTAAAATCGATACTGTAACAGTATTTGATTTCGATTTTAAAGCCTTAGAAGAAAGAGTTCGTAAACTAAATCCAAACATCAATATCTTCCCAATATCTGCCAAAACAAATGAAGGTATGGATGAATGGTGCGATTTCTTACTAGAAAAAATAAATAACTTTAAAAGAGCGGAGAATAAATAATGACTGATCAAGTTAAATTATTAGAATTTATCAATAAAGTATCAAATACAAAAATGGGTTCAAAAAAAGGTGTTACTGAAGATGATCCACGTTTTAAACTCTTAGAAAAAGTGGTTACTGAAGAAATGGCTGAAGTTGCCTTAAAGTTAGAGTTCAGAGGTCCACAAACACCAGAAGAAATCGCTAAAAAGTTAAATTGGGAAGTAGACAGAACCAAACAACTTTTATGGGATTTATCTTATGTAGGTGCAGCCTGTGTAAATAAAAAAGATGGAGAATTCAAGTTTTGGCATGAAACTTGGGTTCCAGGAATCTTTGAAATGGTTGTTAACAACAAAGAAAACGTTAGAAA
>PGXI01000111.1 GCA_002839125.1 Tenericutes bacterium HGW-Tenericutes-5 | reverse complement strand
TATACCATTCTTTGATTTCTTCAATTAGGATCTCGTGTTGTTCAAGAGAACGATGATAATCTAAAAAGAATAATTTGGAATTTTTGACAATGTCTGTAATCTTATAATGTTTATCGGTTAAGAATGGTAAATAACGATTTAGACGATCTAGTTCCTCTCTTGAGTCTAATTTTTCTATATCATCTTTAATTGCATCGATAGCGTCTTTAGAAAAATTAATAGATTTTCTTTTTTCATCAATTATCAACTTTAATTTTGTAAGTTCGCTCTCATTGTAAAAGAATTCAATTATTGGATAGATAGAAAAACGTTCAACCACATCAATGGATCTTTGAGTGTCAATATCGAAGGATTTTATTATTTCTACTTCATCCCCAAAAAAATCTAAACGATATGGTTGTTTAGAATTAACTGGAAAGATATCGATTATTCCTCCTCTAATTGAAAAATCTCCCATTTTTTCAACGGTGTATTCTTTTTTATATCCATATTCAATAAGAACATTTTTTAATTCATCAATATCATAAATGGAATTAGTTTCAATTTTAATTTCAGAATTTTTCCACTTTTCGTAAGGTAATTGTGGTTTCAATAATCCATAGAGGTTTGTAATGATAATTCGTTTGGTTTTTTCTAAAGATTTTACAATAGTGTTAATTCTTTCAAGGCGAAATTCGATTGAGCTAACAAGCAATTCGTTGGTTAAAAATTCATCTTGTGGGTAAAAAGATATTTCGTTTTTATCTAGAACTCTACTAAGCTTATCATAGAGTAATTGTGCTTTATATAAATTGGGAGTAACAACAAATATACTTTCTTGATTTTTATAATAAAGCGCTAAAAGAACAAGCAAAGCATTATCTTCATTTGTGTTGTTTATATAGATGTCTTTGTTCTCAGAGAAAAGTCGATTGATTCTTTCTACGTCTTTATTCGATTGGATTAAACTAATAATATTTCTCATTTTTACCTCCACGTGCTTTTAGCGAGTTATAAACTCGCAGGGGATATATGAAGTTGTTTTATTTCTTGTTTTGCACCTGATACGACACTTTTAAAATCAGTGAAGTTGGTACTATCCTCATAACAAATCTTAAGAATTTCATTTTAAAACTTGGTATTACTAAAGCTTTTTTTCTTTTTAGTCCGTCCATTATGGAATCAACACATTGTTCAACGGTGATTCCTTTCATTTTTGGATCAGCGTTTGCGACTTTATTAAACTCAGTCTTTACTGGGCCTGGACAAACGGTCATTATTCGAACATTCTTTTTCCCTTTTTTCAGCTCGTAATTCAATGCTTGTGAATAAGAGTAAACATATGCTTTTGTTGCTGCGTAACTTGCTAATAAAGGAGTAGGGAGAAAAGCTGCCATAGAACTAATATTGATAATAGTTCCAGAATCCATAAATTGAATTAGTTCTTTTGTCAGATAATGAAGAGATGTAATATTTAATCCTATCATTTCAATTTCTTTTGTAGTATCTGTTTTAAATGAATCACCGTATATACCATAACCAGCGTTATTTATGAATATATCGGGTTTATTAGTTTTTAAATGATCGATTAGTAGTTTGCATTTATCTAAATCACTAATATCATAAGCGAGCAATTCGACATTAATAGGTAGT
This sequence comes from Tenericutes bacterium HGW-Tenericutes-5, assembly GCA_002839125.1. Taxonomy (GTDB): domain Bacteria; phylum Bacillota_I; class Bacilli_A; order Izemoplasmatales; family Hujiaoplasmataceae; genus UBA2289. The sequence continues at coordinate 2,125 of PGXI01000111.1, read as the reverse complement.
TTTGATAAATCTTTTTTAATTGCTTCAAGTCTATCTAATCTTCTAGCAATAAGTATTAAATTATAATTTTTTTCAGCCAATCTATAGGCGATTTCTTTTCCAATACCTGAAGATGCACCAGTAATAACAGCTAACATAAAGAACCTCCAAACGTTTAATAAAATTATATCATAAAAATATAAATATGTATCTATTTATGGTTTAAAAATATCGTTCAAATCAATACTTTTAGTTATTGACAACGCTTACATTTTTAAGTATAATTACTGTGTAACTAAATCAACACAGAGGCGCGAAATATTGGTATTAAATCTAAATTTTTTATTTTGGACGGATAAAGATTTAAGAAGGAGTATTTCGCCGAAAGATTTGATTAGTCTATAAATCAAAATCTTGGTATTTAGACATACAGGTTAAATACTGCCATTTATGAAAATGGAGAGCTGTTATATTTTTATAATATAATAGCTTTTTTTTATTATATTTTTTAGGAGGAGAAAATGAATAGTTTATCAATTGATCTAATTAAAGTTGGCGATATGGCTGAAACAAGAAAAATTTTTAATGAGTCTGATGTTTTAGAATTCGCACGTATTTCTACCGATCATAATCCAGCACACGTAGATCCTGAATACGCAAAAAAGACAATGTTTAAGCAACAGATTGTTCACGGAATGCTGGTGGGATCATTATTTAGTTCCTTATTCGGCGTTCAACTGCCAGGTTTAGGAAGTATTTATACTAAACAATCTTTGAAGTTTACAAAACCTGTATATTTTGGCGATGAAATTACAGCTATGGTTACAGTTAAGGAAATCAATCTTGAAAGAAATCGGGTTACTTTTGATTGCTTAGCTAAAAATCAAAATGAAGAAGTCGTTATTATTGGAGAAGCTGAAATAATGCCTCCAAGAAAGGTTTGAGATATGAGAGGATATATAACTAAAAATCAATTTATTGATTTGTTAAAAGATGGTATGAGTGTTTCAGTAGGTGGTTTTTTAACAAATGGAACGCCTGAAAAATTAATTGATTATGTTGTTGAATCAAAAGTGAAGGATTTAACTATCATTTGTAACGACGGTGGATACGAAGATAAAGGTGTAGGTAAATTAATTGTCAACAATCAAGTAAAAAGGTTAATCGCTTCCCATATTGGGACGAATCCTTATGTAGGAAAATTAATGCAAGAAGGGCATATAGAAGTTGAACTTGTTCCTCAAGGAACACTTGCTGAAAGAATTAGGTCTTATGGAGCAGGATTAGGGGGAGTTTTAACTCCGACTGGACTTGATACAATTGTTGAAGAGGGTAAAAGAATTATTGAGGTTCAAGGTAATAAATACCTTTTAGAAGAACCTTTGCGAGCTGATTTAGCTTTAATTGGTGGTGCGATTAATGATAAATATGGAAACCTTAAGTATTCTCAAACAATGAGAAATTTCAATCCGGTAATGGCAACTGCAGCTGATTTAGTTGTCGTTGAGCCTTATGAATCAGTTGATGTTATTGATCCGGAGAATGTTATTACTCCATATCCTTTTGTTGACTATATATTGGTAGGTGAAGACAATGAATGAAAAAGAAATTATTGCTTCAAGAATAGCCCTTGAGTTAAACGATGGGGATTTAGTAAATCTGGGTATAGGAATTCCTACTCTTGTAGCGGATTATGTACCAAAAGACAAGCTTGTTACTTTTCAAGCTGAGAATGGAATTATTGGTTTAGGACCATTGACTGAAGAAGAAACAAATATTGTTAATGCTGGAGGAATGAAAGCTACAATACTTAAGGGAGGAGCTTTTATTGATTCGATAACATCATTTACTTTTATTCGTGGTGGACATATTGACGTTACAGTTTTAGGGGCTTTAGAGGTTGATCAAGAAGGATCAATAGCATCATGGATAATTCCTGGTAAAAAGGTTCCGGGAATGGGTGGAGCTATGGATTTGGTTACTGGAGCGAAGAAAGTAATAATAGCTTTAACACACACCAATAAAGGACAATCAAAAGTTTTAAGAAAATGTAGATTACCATTAACTGCCGCTCATCAAGCGAATATGATTGTTACCGAGATGGCCGTAATGAGAGTTGAAAAAGATGGATTGCATTTATTAGAAG
>PGXI01000110.1 GCA_002839125.1 Tenericutes bacterium HGW-Tenericutes-5 | reverse complement strand
GGGATTGCTGCAAATGAAAGTGACAATTTATGCGAAATATCTTTCATTGTGCGATGTTCTTTATCAGTTACAAAGAAGAAAATTCCTTCCATAAGTGAAGAAATGATACCACCTAACATTACAAAGATTAGAGGATATAACATTTCTAGGAATGTAATATTACCGTCTAAATAAACGCTAATACCATTTTTATACCATGCATATAAGATTACTGGAAGTAATGCTATTAAAAAATCTTTCATCATTACTTTTGTGCCATAATCTTTATCGTGGGCAGCTCTTAAAAACGGAGCCTTACCAGCAGCAAACCTAGCCATTATTTTCCCCCTTTCAGTAAGTAAGCCTTACCTTTTCCAACCGCTTCTGTTATTTCAACATGAGATGGGCAGACATAAGAACATAATCCGCATTCAACGCATTTATTAGCGTTTAAATCTCCTAATAATTTCAAATCTTTTCTTTCAAAAGCTTTTTTAATTTCTGTTGGTGTTAAATATGCTGGACATACATCAGCACATTTACCGCATCCTAAACATTCTGGATGAAAGCCTTCAATGATTGGTTTAATAACTACTGAACCTAAAGTATCGCTAACAACCAAATCATCAATCAAAATCGCTTTACCTGTCATTGGACCACCAGCAATGTAATTATATTTTAATGGATCAAGTCCATCAACATAACCACCACAAATTTCAATTAAATCACTTACCTTCGTTCCAATCGGAACCACAAAAGCATGTGGTACCTTTACGCCTTCACCAGTTACTACCATCGGTCTAACGATTTGCGGTATATTCTTTTCAACTATATCTGCGTAAATTATTGCAGTTGCGGAGTTATTAACGATAACTCCCGCTTCAGCCGGTAAATTCTTATAAGTTTTCTTTGTGACTTGTTCAACCACAAATTTTTCCCATCCTGATGGATAAACGTTTTTCACTGGGAAAACTTCTACATTTGGATAGTCTTTTAAATAAGGCATCATGGCTTCTCTAATTTCTTTATAATTAATTTTGTAAGCAACATAAGCTTTGGAAGCTCCTGCAGCTCTTGCCATGTATGTAGCACCTTTTAAAAGCTTTTCTGCGTATGTAGTGATAAAGTGATAATCACATGTCAAATAAGGCTCACATTCAACAGCGTTAATAATTACTGCGTCAATTTTGAGCTTTGTTTTATACTTAACATGAGTTGGAAATCCTGCTCCGCCTAGACCTGTAAGTCCTGCAAGTTCCATTTTTTCGATAAGTTGTTCTCTCGTTAACTTATCAACATTTTTTTCTTCTTTGATAGTGTCAGCTAGTTCGTTCTTAAAATCATTTTCAATTTCGACTGCATCTACCATCTTCCCGCTAGCGTGCCATACCTTTTTGATGGCAGTAACGTTTCCACTAACGCTAGCGTGTACTCTAACGTTAAATGGTTTTTCAACACTTGCTACTAATTGTCCTAATTTAACATAATCTCCAACCTTTACTTCGGCTTTAAGAATTGAACTTCTTTGAATTAAAGGTATATATACTTTGTTAGGACTTAAATACTCTGTTAATGGATTTTTCTTGCACATGTCTTTTCTTCCGTCAATAAAAATCCCTTTTACCTTTTGAAAAATCATCTATTGTCCTCCGTTTTAAAATTAAACCAAAGTAATTATAACATAATCACTTATTTTCACAAACACTTTCTTTAAAAAGAAAGCCTCTATAAATCATCAAGCAAAATAGGCTTTAACTAAGTCAATTGCTTGTTTGATTTCACTCTTTGAAACATCATAATGAGTAACAAATCTAAAGCTACCTTCATATGGTAATATTTTGACACCTTTACTATATAAATATGTATCTAAATCATATTTTCGGTCATCATCAATATCAAAGAAAACCATGTTGATATCTAATTGAGTTTCATCAATTTTGATACCAGGAATCTCTCTTAATAATTTTTCCATATATCTAGCATTTTGATGATCGATATCTAATCTTTTACTCATTTCTTTAATAGCGATAAAACCGCAAGCAGCGAGAATTCCGACCTGTCTCATTCCGCCACCCATAATCTTACGGTTATATCTTGCCTTATCAATAAAGGCTTTAGGACCAACCAATATTGTACCAACAGGGGCCCCTAAAGCTTTAGATAGGCAAACGCTAACTGTATCAGCGTATTTAGCGATTTCTTTAACTTCCGTTTTTAAAGCAGTAGCTGCATTAAAGATTCTCGCTCCATCTAGATGAACGCTTAAATTATGTTTCTTGGCAATATTAAATACTTTCTCCATGTAATCCAAAGGTATAACTCGACCGTTATAAGAGTTCTCCATACACACTAATTTTGTTCTAGTTGTTGAGATAGTTTTAATCTTAATCATTTTCTCTAACTTATCAAGATTCCAAATACCATTATCACTTTCTAGGGTAAATAACTGAACTCCTGAAATAATTGGAGAAGCCCCTGACTCGTGTTGAACGATGTGGGCAAACTGATCGACAATTACTTCATCGCCTTGATTACAATGAGTAAACAATGCCAATTGATTAGAAAATGTTCCTGAAGGAACAAAAATAGCTGCTTCTTTTCCAAATAACTTGGCCGTGTAATCTTCTAATTCATTCATTGTCGGATCATCACTAAAAACATCATCACCGACTTCAGCATTTAGCATGGCTTCACGCATTTTTGGTGTAAGTTTTGTTACAGTATCACTTCTTAAATCAATAAACTTCATATTCCTTACCCCTTATTAATCAATTCTTGGTATAGTTTAGCCAAGTCCATAACGTTGACAATAAATTTTGGAAATAATCCACTCAAAATTTCATCGTCAATCTTATTAGTAAGTCTCGATAAAACTTCACTCTCACGATCTTGGTTATAAATCTCTAATCCTTGTTCTTTTTTTTCTTTTGCGATTTGTTTAACTAGTGCCATTCTCTCTAAAAAAAGTTCTAGCATTTTATCATCAATCAAATCAATTTTCTTTCTTAAATCTTCCAATTTTCGTTTACCTCACAATCATATTTATTTTACCATAAAATAACCTTTATTTCACCAAAAAATTTTAAGCAAAAAGGATGTTTCGAATTACAACAAAACATCCTTTATCTTAATATTAACTTGTTTTTCTATTCGCCCCATCTTCTTGGATCGCCTTTGATTTTATCCAAGACCCCCATATCACAATCTTCAATCACAAAATCAACTTCTGAATTCTGGATGATTCTTTCTTCATGAACACTCTTAGGAATTGGTGCCATACCTTTTTGAAGTAAATATCTAATACAAATTTGAGCTGGACTTACTTCATATTTATTCGCTACTTCTTTAATAATTTCGTTACTAAGCAAATACCCAATACCTAGTGGTGAATAAGCAATGATAAAAATCTCTTTTTCTTCACAGTATTCAATCAAATCTTTGTGATCGATACCGATGAAATGACCGATTTGATTAACATGTGGTACGATATCACAGTTTTTAATGATATTTTCCAAATGTTCAATCTCAAAGTTACTAACACCAATTGCTCTAATCTTACCTAGCATATAAAGTTCTTCCATAGCTTTATAAGCTTGGACATTGCCTTCATCACAGTTTTTACCCATTTCATTCCAAGGCCATGGCGCGTGGATAATGAACAGATCTAGATAATCTGTTCCTAAAGCTTTTAAAGTCTTCGCAAAAGCTTTTTTAGCTCCTTCATAGGTTTTAATAATATTGCCCTTGCGTGAGAATTTCTGAAGCAATCCTGCCCTATAGCCAGTGCTGTATGTGTAGAAATATTTCCAGTAAAAGAAGATACCCAGTGCTACTCCAAATATTACTATGAAATAATTCAGGACCCGTTTGGTTTTTCTTTTTAAAACTGACCAATTTGATTGTTTGCCCGTTATGGATGCATTTGTGTTCATAGTACATTCAACTTTAAAAC